>CAZWXA010000011.1:7809-24246 GCA_964637755.1 uncultured bacterium
GCGGCGGTCGCTCCCCCCGACGTCGATCAGTCTTTGGGCAGGCCCAGGACCCGCTCGGCGAGGATGTTGCGCTGGATCTCCGAGGTGCCCGCGGCGATCGTGTCGCCTCGGGAGCGGAGGAAGCGGAACTGCCAGTAGCCGCCGTCGATGGCGTGGTCGCTCCCCTCCCAGAGCGCCGCGTACGGGCCCTGGATCTCCAGCACCAGCTCGAGGAGCCGCTGCCAGGTCTCGCTGAAGAAGAGCTTCGAGGCTGATCCCTCCGGCCCCGGCGGCTCGCCGCGGAGCAGGCGGGTGAGCACCCGGAGCGTGGAGCAGCGGAGCGCCTCGGCGTCGATGTGGAGCTGGGCCAGCCGCTGGCGGATGACGGGGTCCCGGGCGGCCGTCGTGCCCCCGCGATCGAGCCGCCTGGCCAGCTCGACGGCCGCGTCGATCCCCTGCCGGAGGACGAGCTGGCGGGAGAGGGTGCGCGGCCCGCGCTCGAACATGAGCGTCGTGATCGCGACCTCCCAGCCGCCGTTCACGCGGCCGACGACGTTGTCGGCGGGCACGCGGACCCCGTCGAAGAACAGCTCGTTGAACTCGGCATCGCCGCTCGCCTGTCTGAGCGGGCGGACCGTCAGGCCCGGCGAGCGCATGTCGACCAGCAGGAACGTGAGCCCGCGGTGCTTCGGCGCCTGCGGATCCGTCCGGGCCAGCAGGATGCACCAGTCGGCGAAGTGGGCGAAGGAGGTCCAGACCTTCTGGCCGCTGACGATGAAGTGCCCGTCCTCGTGGACGGCCCGCGTCTGGAGCGCGGCCAGATCCGACCCCGCGTCGGGCTCCGAGAAACCCTGGCAGAAGATGTGCTCCGCCGAGAGGATGCGGGGCAGGTGCGCCTGCTTCTGCGCCTCGGTGCCGTGGGTGATGAGCGCCGGGCCCGCCATGTCGAGCCCGATCACGTTCGGCAGCTCGGGGGCGCGGGCGCGGGCCATCTCCTCGTAGAAGATCGCCTGCTCCATCACGGTCGCGCCACGGCCCCCGTATGCCCGCGGCCAGTCGAGACCGACGTATCCCGCCTCGTGGAGCCGGCGCTGCCAGGTCCTGAGGAAGGCGGTCTGTTCCTCCCGCGAGGCGAAGCGCCCGCGGAGCGCGGCCCAGTCGCCCGGCGCGTTGGCGGCGAGCCACCGGCGCAGCTCGTCGCGAAACGCGTTCTCGGCGGGCGACAGGGTGAAGTCCACGATGCTATGTTTAGCAGAACATGGCGGTCAGACGCAAAGCCGGGACGCGCGCCGCGAGGCCCACGGCATCTTCCGTCGAGCAGCGCGTGCTCGCGCTGTCCCGGGAGATCGCGGCGATCGCCGCGGGTCCGGATCCCCCTCGACGCAAGCGCGACCGGGCGCTCGCCACGGTCGCGGCCGCGTTCGGGGAGGACGGAGAGCTGGCCTCGCTGCTCCTCCACGCCTGGCATCGGGCGCGCGCGGACGAGTCGCTGGCGCTGGCGCTCGCCTGGGTCCGCGAGCAGCTCCGGGTCTCGCTCCAGGAGATTCTCGAGGCGGGCGTTCGCGCGGGAACCGTGCGCAAGGACCCGGATCCCCCGACACTCGCCTGGGTGCTCCTGGCCGCGTGCGAGGCGCTCCTGCGCGAAGCCCACGGCGGGGGTGTCGTGCCCACGTCCGACATCCTCCGCGCTCTCGCCCGGCTCACGGAACCCTGACGTCGAGGCCGGACGCCGACCGCGCGACCGTCGGCGTCCGCACCACGCTGGAAGCCCGAGCTGCAGGGCGTTGACCTGCTTCCGGCAGGCCCGGTGCTGGACCCCGACGGGCGCGCTCGCTGCCTGGCGGTCTCGCCCGTCCACCACGGCGTGCGCGGCTCGATCTCCGTCGCGACCTGCGCGAGCCACCGCTTCGCGTAGGCGTCGAGCGTGATGTCGCGGTCGACGCGGCGTGAGGCCGTCTGGCCGTTGCGTCGTGGGTCGCGAGCGCTGAGAGAGACGCGTTCGTGGTGACGAACGCCCTCGTCGCGCAGTGGTATCCTCGAGGCCGCCGAACGCGCGATCATCGCTCTTTCAAGATCGATCGGGGCACCACCAATGAGGTCGTACACTGGAGCCATCGATGAGACATCTCCTGGCCGATTCGCTCACTCGCCCGCAACTGCTCGCTGACCTGGACCCGACGGCATGCGAACAGCTCGCTACCAAGCTCGAGCCTGTGAGGCTCCAGCGCGGCCAGACGCTCTTTCGAGAAGGCGAAGTGGGCACCGATCTCTTCGTGATCGACAGCGGCGAGGTGCGGGTGCTCACGGAAGGCGGCGTGCGCGAGATCTGCCGCCTTGGACCTGGGTGCCACGTCGGCGAGATGGCGCTGATCGATGCCGCACCGCGGTCGGCCACCATCGTCGCCGGCTGCGATGCGCTCCTGTGGCGACTGACGCGCAAAGACTTCGAGCAGTTCGCCGCCCAGCATCCGGAGATCCATCGGCAGATCGCTCTCGTGCTGGCCCAACGGCTGCGCGAAGCGGATGCTCACGTCGCTCCCAGGCGGCACGCCGCCGCCGTGCTCATCGTCGATGCCCGGAGCGGGCCGCGCGGCGACGACGACCTGACGCACGTGCTCCTCGAAGCGCTGCAGCAGACGACCGGATGCCCGGCCCGGGTGCTCCGGTTGGACTCGACTCACGGGACCCCGACGCCCGGACCGAACGTTGAAATGGTCGCCGACCCCGAACGGCTGGGGGGCCAGGTCGACAACCTGCTGCGGACGCATCGGCACGTGCTGCTGGTGGCCACGGCCGACCGAGCGGACGAACCACGGCTGCGTGCGGCGTCAGGCCGGGCCGACCTCACGATCGTCGTGACCGACGCGGAGTCCGAGTCGCTCGAACAGGTGCGGCGGGTACTGGACGGCATGCGCCGCCAGATGTCGCCCGAGGCGCCACCCGTCGAGCTGGCCGTGGACCGGCGACGGCTGCGGTCCCGCCTCGACTTCCGCTCCATCGACCAGCTCGCCGGCGCGCGCCCCGTGCACGCGCTCGGCGTCGCCCCGGGCTATCCGGGAACCGGCCCTCCCGAGCACGGCGGGGTCGGTCGCCTGGCACGTCGAATTGCGCGGCAGCGAGTCGGGCTAGCGCTCGGCGGCGGCGGCGCCCGCGCCTTCGCCCACATCGGTGTGCTCGCCGTGCTCGAACGCGAACGCATCCCGGTCGATGTGCTGGCCGGCTCGAGCGGCGGAGCAATTGTGGCCGGACTCATGGCCCGCGACTGGGACTCGAGCCAGATCGCCGAATTCCTGCGCGTCCGCTGGACGCGGCGCCGCGTCCTCGACTTCCGCCTGCCCTGGACGAGCCTCCTGCGGGGTCGCAAGCTGGAGCGGATCGGTCTCGAGGCCGGCCAGGGGCTCACGCTCCAGGAGTTGTCGCGCCCATTCGTCGCGGTGGCGACGGATCTGGTCACGGGGCAGGAGGTTCGACTCCGGCGCGGCGACGGATGGACCGCAGTGCGGGCGAGCCTTGCCGTCCCCGGGCTGTTCCCGCCTGTGCGTGTGGGCACGCGCTACCTCGTCGATGGCGCCGCCCTCGACAGCATGCCCGCGGCAGCCGCACGCGAGGCCGGCGCAGACGTGGTCATCGGCATCGACGTCAGACCGCCACTCGAACCAGCATTTCTGCCCCCGTCGGCGTCGTCCGTCCAGGAGGGGCCGTTCGGCCGGTTCATGCGATCCTTCCGCGCCGGCCCGCCGCTGGCGCGCATCGTCTACCGCACGATCACCGCGCAGGGCGAGGCACTGCAGACCAGCCATCGACTGCCCGACTTCACACTCAAACCCGACGTGGCAGAGTACGACATGTTCGGATTCGACGACTTTCACGCCATCGCCGACCGCGGTCGCGCCGCGGCTGACGCGTGTGTGGCCGAACTGCGCAGGCTGACGTGTTGCACCAGCGCGCCGCGGCCGGCGGTGGCGAGCTCACCCTGACGGCCACGCCGGTCTCACCATGGCGCTCGCCGGGGAGCGCGTCGAGGCGGAGCGCCCGCCCTCATTCCAGCCGCTGCCGGAAACGCGCGATGCTGACCGCGAGCACCAGCACGCCCAGGACAAGGAGGGCCAGCATCTCGCCCCAGAGGACGCTGAGCCCGGTCCCCTTGAGGAAGACCGCACGGACGATGACCAGGAAGTGCCGGAGCGGGTTCGCGAGCGTGAGGACCTGCACCGCCTGCGGCATGTCCGCGATCGGGAAGATGAAGCCCGAGAACAGCGTGAGCGGAAGGAAGAGGAAGAACATCGCCATCAGCGCCTGCTGCTGGGTCCGCGCCAGCGTCGAGATGAAGAGCCCGGCCCCCAGGGCGGACATGAGGTAGAGGAGAGTGGCGCCGAACAGCAGCGCGAGACTGCCCCGGATGGGCACGTCGAACCAGAAGACGGCGACAGCGGTCACGAGGGCGGTGTGCGCGAACCCGACCAGGGCGAAGGGCAGCGCCTTGCCGAGGATCAGCTCGACCGGGCGAAGCGGCGTCACCAGGAGCTGGTCCAGGGTGCCGATCTCGCGCTCCCGGACCACGGCCATCGACGTGAGCTGGAGGCACGTCAGCATGAGGACCATCGCGATGACCCCGGGCACGAAGAAGTTTCGGCTCCGCAGATCGGGGTTGTACCAGGTCCGCGCCTCGACCTCGATCCGGAGGACCCCCCGACGGAGGGCGTCCGCGGGGGCCACCGCCCCAAGAGACCGCTCGCGGTTGAAGGTGCGAATGATCCGGTTCGCGTAGCCGCCGACGACGCTGGCCGTGTTCGAATCCGTGCCGTCCACGAGAAGCTGGATCACCGCCGTCCGCCCGCGGCGCAGGTGGTCCGCGAAGCCGGGATCGAACTGGAGTCCCACCTTGACGGTGCCGCCGTCGATGAGGTCCGTCAGCGCCCGGCCGTCCCTGACCTGCCGCACGACGCGGAAGTATCCCGAGCTGTCGAACCGCCGGGTCAGCTCCCGGCTTTCCTGTGTCCGGTCGAAGTCGGCGACCGCCATCCGGATGTCGGTGATGTCCATGTTGAAGGCGTAGCCGTAGACGACCAGTTGCAGGATCGGCGGCGCCACCAGGATGACCCGCATACGCGGATCGCGAAGCGTCTGGATGATCTCCTTCACGATGACGTGCTGGAGCCGGTCCCACGATTCCCGCAGCCGCGTCATTCCAGGTTCTTCCGGAAGGTCCGCAGGGCCAGCGCGACCGTGACGACGGCAAACAGCGCGAGGAAGATCTCCTCCTCGGCCAGCCCGGCCGGACCCAGCCCCTTGAGGAAGATCCCCTTGAGAGCGGTCACGAAGTAGCGCGCGGGCACGAGGTAGGTGACGGCCTGCAGCCACGCCGGCATGTTCTCGATCGGAGCCGCGAAGCCCGACAGCGCGAAGGCGGGGAACAGCGTCGCCAGCATGGCGACCTGGCTGGCCAGCAGCTGCGACTTCGCGCGGATGGAAATCGCGAGCCCCAGGCTGAGCGCCCCGAGCAGGAACATCCCAGAGACGGCGGCCAGTACGATCACATGGCCGCGCAGGGGAACGTTGAACACGAGGACGCTCACCAGCACGCAGAGCACGACGTCGAGGACGCCGATCGCGCAGTGAGGCAGGAGCTTGCCCAGGATCAGCTCGGGGACCCGGACCGGCGTGGCGATGAGCTGCTCCATGGTGCCCCGCTCCCACTCGCGCGCCACGGTGAGCGAGGTCAGCATGGCCGCGATCACCATCATGATGACGGCGATGAGCCCCGGAACGATGAAGTTCTTGCTCTCCAGGTCGGGGTTGTACCAGACGCGCAGGCGACTCTCCACGGCCGCTAGGGGGGGCACCGCTCCGAGGTCGTCCGCGTACCGGCTGACGATGGTCTCGACGTAGGACAGCGCGATGGTCGCGATGTTGGAATCGATGCCGTCCACCACGACCTGGACCGACGCCGTCCGGCCGCGCTCGAGGTCGCGGGCGAAGTTCCGGGGAATCACCAGGCCGACCCGCGCCGTCCCGCGGTCGAGCGCGGTCTCGATCTCGCTGTGGCGCTCCGCCACCGTCACGACCGTGAAGTAACCGGACGCGGTGAAGCGGGCCACCAGCTCTCGGCTCGCCTGCGTCCGGTCCTGGTCGTGGACGACGGTCGGGAGGTCGGCCACGTCGAGCGTCAGCACCGAGCCGAACAGGCCGAGGAGCAGCATGGGGATCGCGAAGGCCATGGCGAGGCTCCACGGGTCGCGACGGATCTCGATCACCTCCTTGCGGGCCACGGCCACCAGCCGGCGCAGACGCACGTCAGCGCGCCGCCGCCGGTCTGGTCCCGGCCTCGATGAGGGCGACGAAGGCGTCCTCGAGCGAGGGGCGGATCGGCGTGATCGCCGCGACGCGGATCCCCGCGCTCTCGAGCCGGGCCCGGACCTCGGCGGCGCCGCCGAAAGCATCGGCAACGACGACGTGGAGCACGGAGCCGAACAGGGCGACATCCCGGATCGGCGGCTGCCGGGGCAGTCGCTGGAGGGCCTCGACCGGCCGGTCAGCGACGACCTCGAGGACGGTGTCAGGCATGTGCTCGCGCGTGAGGCCGTCGGGAGTTCCCAGCGCGACGACCCGACCGCGATCGAGCAGCGCCAGCCGGTCGCAGTACGCCGCCTCGTCCATGTAATGCGTGGTGACAACGACCGTCACGCCGCGAGCGGCCATCGCCCGGATCAGGTCCCAGAAGGTCCGGCGCGAGAGCGGATCCACGCCGGACGTCGGTTCATCGAGAAACAGGATCGCCGGCTCGTGGAGGACGGCGCAGGCGAGCGCCAGGCGCTGGCGCCACCCGACGGCGAGGTTACGCGTCAGGCTCGCCTCGTGACCCAGGAGCCCGGCCGTCTCGAGCGCCCACCGCTTGCGTGCGACGCGGCGGCCGGTTGGAACGCGGTACACCCCGGCGAAGAAGTCCAGGTTCTGATGTACCGTGAGGTCCTCGTAGAGCGAGAAGCGCTGCGACATGTAGCCGATGATCTCCTTGATCGCATCGCGCTCGGCGGCAACGTCGAACCCGCCGACCCAGGCCCGGCCGCCCGTCGGCGCGAGCAGCCCCGTGAGGATCCTGATCGTCGTCGACTTGCCCGAACCGTTCGGGCCGAGGAACCCGAAGATCTCGCCGCGGCCGACCTCGAACGAGATGTGGTCGATGGCCACGAAGTCGCCGAAGCGCCGCACGAGACCCTCGGCGCGGACCGCCGAGGTGGAGGGGGCGACGCGGCCCGTCCAAACCTCCCCGCTCGGTTCGCCCCCTCTGCCGTCGGCCTGCGCTCCGGCCCCACGGATCACCGAGATGAAGGCGTCCTCCAGCGAAGGGACGATGCGGCGCGGGTCGGTGGGTCCAACCCCAGCCGCCTCGAGCGCGGTGAGCACGCGAGGGAGGTTCGCGTCGAGCGTGTCCATCGCGACGTGGATGCGCTGGCCGAACACGGTGACGCCGCGGACTCCCGGCACTCCCGTCAGCGCGGTCGAGGCGCGCGCGGCGTTCCGGACGAAAATCTCCGCGAACTGTCCCGGAACCAGCCGTCTGATACGCGCCGGCTCGTCGACCGCGAGCAGCCGCCCCTGGTGCACGAGCGCGACGCGGCTGCAACGCTCCGCCTCGTCGAGGTAGGCCGTCGCCATCAGGATGGTGACGCCCTCCTTCAGAAGCTCGTAGAGGATACGCCAGAAGTCGCGACGCGAGACCGGGTCGACGCCGTTGGTTGGCTCGTCGAGAAGCAGCACCTCCGGCGCGTGGACCAGCGCGCACGCCAACCCGAGCTTCTGCTTCATCCCCCCGGACAGCTTGTCGGCCAGGCGTCCCTGGAACGGAGCGAGGGCGCTGAAGGCGAGCAGGCGCCCGATGCGGGCCGCTCGCTCGGTCCGGGGAACCTCGAACAGGTCGGCATAGAAATGCAGGTTCTCGAGCACGGTGAGGTCGCCGGAGAGGCCGAAGCGCTGCGGCATGTAAGCGATCAGCCGCTTGACCGCCTCTGGTTCCCGGCGGACATCGTGACCGGCCACGCGGGCGTCGCCTCCCGTCGGCGTCAGGATGGCGGCGAGAATGCGGAGTATCGTCGTCTTGCCCGCTCCGTCCGGCCCCACGAGACCGAAGAGCTCGCCCCGTCGAACCGCGAGGGAGAGGGCGTCAACGGCGGTGATGGGCCCGAACCGCCGCGTGAGGTCTCGCGTCTCGATGGCGAGTGGCGCCGCTTCTCCGTGCATCACGATCAGCGCAGCCGGATCCGTGCGTCCGCCGGCATGCCCGGCTTGAGCTCGGAGTCCGGGTTGTCGACGGCGATCTTCACCGCGAATACCAGCTTGACGCGCTCCGCTCGGGTCTGGATGCTCTTCGGCGTGAACTCCGCCTCGGAGCTGACCACGGTCACGGTGCCGGGATAGACCTTGCCCCGGTACGAGTCCGTGCTGACCTCCGCCGCCAGACCCAGCTTGACCCGGCCGAGCTCCGGTTCCGGGACGTAGATTCTCAGCCAGGTGCTCCCGAGATCCGCGATCGTCACCACCGGCGTGCCGGCCCCGATCATCTCGCCCGGCTCGACATGCTTCCGGAGGACAACGCCGGTGAGTGGACTCCTGAGCACCGTGTAGCCGAGCTGCGCCTCGGCGACGGCGAGGCCGGCCCGATCGCGGGCGATCGCCGCCTCCACCGTGGCGAGTTGCTGGCGCTTTCGGACGGTCTCGATCTCGCCCGCCCGCGCCTGGAGGAGCAACGCTCGCGCTTGCTGGAGATCCGCCTCGGCGCGGCGCACCTGCTCTGCCCGCGGCCCCTCCCTGAGGAGGTCGTGCCGCTGGACGGCGCTCCGGTGGCGCTCGCGCGCGACTTCCCGCGCAGTCACGGCCGTGTCCACCGTCTGGGCCGCGATCAGCTGGCGCACGAAGAGCATCCGGGCACGCCGCAGCTCCGCCTCGGCGTTCGCGAGTGTGGCCTCCGCCTCGGTGACCTCGGCGGCGGAAATCTCCACCTCCTGGCGCCGCGAGCCCGCCCGCAGCTCCGCCACCGCCTGCTCTCGCGCCGCGACCGCACCCTGGGCCTCGGCGATGCGACCTCGTGTGAGCTCCTTGTGGAGCCGGATCTCCGTCCGGAGGAGCGGGATCTGGGTCTCGGTCGCGCGCAGGGTACCGCGGAGACGCTCGACCTCGGCCTGAAGGTCGAGGCTCTCCAGCCGCCCGATGAGCGCGCCCTGCTCGACCCGGTGTGCCTCGTCCACCGGGCGCTCGACGAGCCGGCCGGAGACCTTGAAGCTGGGGTGCACCTCGGTCGCCTCGATCGTCCCGGAGGCCTCGAGGATGTCGGCCGGCTTCGCGTTCCACCGGCGCCAGCCGGCCGCGCCGCAGGCCACGAGCACCGCCAGGCCCACGACCAGGCCGCCCTTGAGGCGAGGCGTCATCGCGCTCCCTCCCTGTGTGACGAGGGTGCCTGGCAGGTGGGCGGACAACCCGTCGGCATTCCTCGATGGTCCTGGTACATTACCGCCGTAGGGGGCTTCGCGCCCTTCGAGTTTCGGGGCCCGGACCCCCAAGGAGATCGCGATGAGGGAGACCTCGGGCACCGCGGCGGAGGTCATCAGTCACCCGGCCGAGCAAGGCGGCAGCCGCTTCTTCCCGGCCGCCGACGGCACGCTGATCCATTACCTCGAGTGGCCGACCGGTCACGAGGGAACCCGCGCCGTGCTGGTCTACCTCCACGGCATCGCCAGCCACGCGGGCTGGTTCGCCGAGACGGCCGGGATTCTCCACGCCCGTGGCATTCACGTCTTTGCTCCGGATCGGCGCGGCTCCGGCCAGAGCGGTGGGACGCGCGGCCACCTCTCGAGCTACGAGCAGGCCCTGTCTGACGTCCAGCGGATGATCGAGGTCATAGGCCGTGAGGGGTCCGACGTCTCGTGCTTCCTGGCCGGCTCGAGCTGGGCGGCGAAGCTCGCTCTGCTCTACGCGGTCAAGCGCCCCGAGGACCTGGCCGGTCTCGTCCTGATCGGGCCAGGCCTGACACCCCGCATCAACCTTCCGCTGGGCCAGCGCCTCGGGCTCCTCGTGCGCCAGCTCATCACGCCGAAGGCCGACGTTCCGATCCCCCTGTGGCCCGCGCTCTACACCGAGACGAAGCCGTACCTCGACTACATCCGGAACGACCCGCTCCGCAACCTGACCGCGACCACTCGCTTCTACTGGGAGACGAATCGTCTCGACCGCCAGCGCGACCGGGCCGGCCGGCGGCTCCACCTGCCACTCCTTGTCCTGATGGGCGAGGCGGACGCCATGATGGATGTCCGGGCGACGCAGCGCTGGTTCGCATGCGTCGGTAGCTCCGACAAGACCCTCGAGCTCTATCCGGGCGCCAAGCATACGCTCGACTTCGAGCCGGAGGCGCACCAGTATCGGGCGTATCTCGTCGACTGGATTCTCGCGCGCTGCCGGCCGCGTCAACCGTGATGACTGGCCACTCATGACTCGGACCTCGGGGAGAGCGGTTCGTCTGGAGCGCCTCGAAGCCTGGGAAATCGAGCTGCCGTTCCGCTTCACCTTCGGCCACGCGCTCGCCTCGCGATCCAGCTCGCACAACCTGATCGTTGCCGCCCACGTGGCCGGCGGCGCGATCGGGTTCGGTGAGGGCGTGCCGCGGGAGTACGTCACGGGCGAGACGTCCGGCTCGGCGCTGGCGAGGGTTCGTGATGAGTATGCCCCGCTCCTCGTTGACCGCGACCTGGACCGGACTGATGTCATCGCCTCGTTGAGAGCCCTCCGCCAAGAGCTGCACCGGGGGCGGCCCGAGCCCGGAGCGAGTTGGTGTGCGGTCGAGCTGGCGCTGCTCGACGCCCTCGGCCAGGCGACCGGCCGGCCGGTGAGCGACTTCTTTGGCGGGGTGGCGCGGCCGGTGGTCCGCTACAGCGGCGTCGTCCCGTTCAGCGGCGCCGCTCTCCTTGCCTGCGTCCTGCTCTTCTTCCGCCTGTACGGCTTCCGCGAGGTCAAGCTCAAGGTCGGCCGCCGCGCCGAGGTCGACGTGGCCGCCGTGCGGATGGCCCGGCGGATCATGGGCTCGAAGGTCGACCTCCGGGTGGACGCCAACTGCGCCTGGGACGCCGACGAGACGCTGCGCATGGCCGAACGGCTGCGCCCGTTTCGCGTCCGATCGTACGAGCAACCGGTCCCGGCCGACGACCTGGCCGGTCTCAAGCGGCTGAGGCTCGAGTTGGCCGAGGCCGTCGTGGCGGACGAGTCGCTCCGCTCGGTCGAGGACGCCCGGCGTCTCGCCGCCGAGCAGGCCTGCGCCGGCTTCAACGTCCGCATCTCCAAGTGCGGCGGCCCCATCAGCGCGCTCGAGATCGTCCGGGTCGCCCAGGACGCCGGCCTGCATTGCCAGCTCGGCGCCCAGGTCGGCGAGAGCGGCATCCTGACCGCCGCCGGTCGCGTGGTCGCGACGTCGGCGATGTTCCCGCCGTTTCGTTGCCTCGAGGGTTCTGGTAACTTCTTCCTCCTGAAGCGCGATCTGACCCGAGAGAACCTGACAGTCGGCCTGGGCGGCCACGGCCCTGCCCTCGCGGGGCCCGGCTTCGGCATCCACGTTCGGCGCGAGCGGCTCGCCCGGATGGCGCGGCGCAGCTTCTCCGTGGCGGCGGAGGTGTCGGGCCGCCCGCGAAAGCGACGCGCCTGGAGGCGTAACGCGTGAAGACGAACGCGTCGAGCGCGGCGGTAGCGTTGAGCCAGGCCTGGCGCTGGATCACCGACGTGCGCCGCTTCGAGGCCGCGACGCGCGACCCACGCGAGGCCCAGCGCCAGCGGCTGCGAGCGATCATGCGGCGCAACCGCGACACCGAATACGGTCGCGCGCACGGGTTCGCCGACATTCGCGACATGACCGACTACCGGCGGAATGTCCCCATCAACAGTTACGATACGCTCGGGCCGTTGATCGAGCGGATGGCTGCCGGCGAGCACGAGATCCTCACCCGCGAGGACCCGCTGATGTTCGCCGTGACCAGTGGAACGACCGGCAAGGCCAAGTTCATCCCGGTCACACCCGCCTACCTCGCCGAGTTCAACCACGCCGTCCAGATCCACACCTGGCGGCTCGTCAAGGATTACCCGGCCGCGGCGGCGGGCAAGTTTCTCGTCACCTCGAGCTGCGACGTCGAGGGCTACACGCCGGCCGGTGTGCCGTACGGCGCGCTCTCGGGCCTCGTCATCAAGCGCCAGCCCGCGATCGTCCGGAGCCACTTCGTCCTGCCGTACGAGGTCGCCCTCGTCAAGAGCGTCGAGCTGAAGTACTACCTCACACTGCGGCTCGCGGTCGAGGCTCCAGTAACGGCGATCTCGACGCTGAACCCCAGCTCGATCATCCTGCTCTGCGAGAAGCTGCAGGCCTGCGCCGAGCGACTGATCTCCGAGGTCCGAGCCGGCACCGCCGCCGCCTTCGGTCAGCTGGAGCCCGGCCTGGCCAGGGGCCTCCGCCCATACCTGTCGCCCAACCCCCGTCGGGCGGACGAGTTGCAGTCGATCCTCCGTGATTCCGGCGAGCTGCCCCCGCACGCGGTCTGGCCGCAACTGCGGGCGGTCTCGTGCTGGAAGGGCGGCACGATGCCGCTCTACGCCCGCCAGCTCCGGCGCTGGTTCGGCGATCTGCCGATCCGCGATCGCGGCTACCTGGCAAGCGAAGGCGTTGGTTCGATCCCGCTGGTCGACGCCGGCGCGGCCGGAGCCCTCGCGGTCACGACCCACTTCTACGAGTTCATTCCAGTCGAGGCCCGCGAGGAACCGGACCCGCCAGTCCTGACCGCCGAGGAGCTCCAGCCAAACCGCGACTACTATATCCTGTTCACTACTTCGGCCGGTCTGTACCGCTACGACATCAACGACATCATCCGCGTCGTCGACTACTACCGTGATGTTCCGATGATCGAGTTTGTCCGCAAGGGGCGTGGGATCACCAACCTGACCGGCGAGAAGCTGGCAGAGCAGCAGGTCACGGCGGCGATGCTGGGCGCGGTCGAGGAACTGGGTCTCCGCGACGCGGTCCGTCACTTCACGGCCGTGCCCAGGTTCGGTAATCCGCCGTGCTACGTCTTCCTCGTCGAACCGTCGGAAACGCTGAGCCGCGAGCACGCCGTGGCCCTGGGGAAAGCGCTCGACAAGCACCTCTACGCGCAGAACGTCGAATACGAGACGAAACGCGAAACGCTGCGGCTCGGCCCCCCGCTGATCCGGTTGGTCGCGCAGGGTACGTACACCGCGTACCGCCAGCAGCGGGTCACCGCTGGCGCCCCGGAGGCGCAGGTCAAGGTCCCTCACCTTACTCCGGACATGGAGTTCGGACGCGACTTCACCGTCGTCGAGGATGTCTGAAAACCCGCCGATGGCAATCCGGATACCCCTCGAAGAGGTCCTGGCCGCGACGCCGCTATTCGGCTCGCTCGATCGCCGGCACCAGCAGCGCCTCGCCGAGGCGATGACCACCCGTCGCTTCGACGCGGGGACGGTGATCCTTCGGCAGGGCGCGTCGGCGGTGGCGCTCTACATGATCCTGGAGGGCGAGGTGGAGGTGACCCGCTCGCCGGAGGGGGGTGACGGCCCCAGTGACGGCCCCCCCGTGGTCCTGGCCAGGCTCGCGGTGGGCGAGGTCTTCGGGGAGATGGCACTGCTCGACGACGAGGCCCGCTCGACTCACGTGACCGCGCGGACGCCGACGACGTGTGCGCTGCTCACGCGCTGGGAGTTCCAGGAGGAGCTGCGGCGCACATCCGACCTCGCGATCGCCCTCCTCCGCGTCCTCAGTCGCCGTCTGCGCCAGCTCGACGAGCGCGTGGCCCGCGATGAACGGAAGCCGACCTCGTGAACGCGGCACCCTTCAGAGACAACGTCGTGATCCTTACCGGCGCGTCCAGCGGCATGGGTCGCGACATGGCGTTCCAACTGGCCGGCCAGGGGGCCTGGCTGACGATCGCCTCGCGCGATGAGCAGCGACTCAACGAGGCGGCCGTCATCTGTCAGCGTGGCCGGGGACGGGTTCTGACGGTCCCGACCGACGTGTCGGATGCGGCCCAGTGCGAGCGCCTCATAGCACGCACCGTCGCGGAGTATGGCCGACTCGACACCCTGATCAACAACGCCGGCATCACGATGTGGACGAAGTTCGAGGACCTCCGCGACCTCAGCGTCCTCGATCAGATCATGCGCGTCAACTATCTTGGCAGTGCCTACTGCACCTCCTTCGCGATCCCGCACCTCAAGCGGACGCGTGGCCGGCTGGTCGCCGTCTCGAGCATCAGCGGGAAGATCGGGGTGCCGTACCGGAGCGGCTACGTCGCGAGCAAGCACGCCGTGACTGGTTTCTTCGATGCACTCCGGATCGAGCTGGCCGAACACGGCGTGAGCGTGACGGTCGTCTGTCCCAACTTCGTCGCCACCGCCACCCACAAGCGCGCCTTCGGTCCTGACGGTCGACCCCTGGGCGAGAGCCCGGTCAAGGCTGAAGCCGTCATGAGTGCGGAAAGCGCCGCGCGAATCATCCTCGAGGCCGCCGCCGATCGCCAGCGCGAGGTCGTCATGACTCGAAAGGGGAAGGCCGGCGTCTGGCTCAAGCTTCTTGCCCCAGCACTTCTCGACCGCCTGGCCCTCGAGGCGATCCAGGATGGCCGCTGACGGAGAGGGGTCGGGAGTCGGGATTTGGCGGGGTGACCTCGGCGCTTTCCCCGCGCGTGATCCCGGTGGAAGAGCTCCATACCGTGCAGTTCCTGCCGGCGCGCTGACGCCGGCCTTCCCCGCGCACCTGCGGGAGCCGATGGCGTGCCGTCTCGCGGAGAAGGACACGAATGATGCCGGCACTCGTTACCCTCGCCGTCGGTCCCTGCGTCGTGCTGCTCCACGCGATCTACGTCTCGGACCGCTACGAGAAGGAGCCGATCCGGAGCCTGGTCCGCTATCTCCTGGTGGGCGCGGGCGGGGGTGTCCTCGCCTGGGCCATCGAGTCGTTGCTTGGAGCCGCCCTCCCGCTGTCCCACTGGCTCAAGTGGGGAGCGATCTGAGGGGCTGACCTCAGCGCACGACCGGGGGGGGGCGACTGGCAGGGCTCTTGCTCCTCCTCTGGGACCCACCGCCGCCCGGCCGGTGCATCGCGGTGGCCGCGTCCGCCATATCGACCTTGAGTCCGGAGTCGCGCCCGGACGACCGGGACGGACCCGAGGAGGCGCTGGTGATGATCGGTCAGCCCGAGATCCGTCGACAGCCGCTACGCGAGATCGACCCGCCGTGGGCTCGGCTCTGGGCCATCGTCCTCGCCGGAGGTGAGGGAGTACGGCTCAGGTCCCTGGCACGCCGGGTGTGCGGCGATGAACGTCCCAAGCAGTACGTTCCCTTGCTCGGGGCCCGCACCCTACTGCGGCAGACGCTCGACCGAGTCGCGCTCGAGATCCCGCCGAGTCGCACGGTCGTGGTGACGCTCCGGAGTCACGCAGGGTACTTCGGCGAGCCGTTCGCGGGCCTCGCCCCCCGGGTTCTCGTTCAGCCCGCCGACCGCGGGACGGCGGCGGGAATCCTGTTCCCGGCTCACCTGGTGTCCCGCCTGGACCCCGAGGCGATCCTGGCCGTCTTTCCATCGGATCACTTCGTGCTGGAAGAAGAGGCCTTCATGACGCATGTCGGGTACGTGGCGGCCTGGGTGAACGCGCATCCCGACCGCCTCGTGCTGCTCGGGGCTCGCGCGACCGAGGCGGAGGTGGAGTACGGCTGGGTCGAGCCCGGGGAGGTTCTCCACTCCACTCCGGACCGCCCGATCTGGGAAGTCCGGGGCTTCTGGGAGAAACCATCCGAGGACAGGGCCCGCCTGTGCCTCGCCACCGGGTGCCTCTGGAACACCTTCGTCCTCGTCGGGAAAGCCACCGCCTTTCTCCGCGCCGGCCGCGAGACGCTGCCGGAGACCCACGACCGCTTGGCGCAGCTGAGCACCTACCTGGGAACGGCGGACGAGGCGTGCGCCCTCCACCAGGCGTACGCCCTGCTGGCCACAGCGAGCTTCTCGCGCGCGGTCCTCGAGGCGCGCCCGTCCTGCCTCGCCGTGTCGGCGCTCCCCGAGGTGACCTGGTCCGACCTCGGCAGCCCCCGTCGAGTCTTCCAGGTCCTCGGGCGTACCCCCGGCGTCCCCTCATGGGTGGACGCCTCCGATCTGGCGCTCTCCTGAGCGGACTCGCCCCGGACCGCCTCGCGGGCGCCACCACGCGCGAAACCCGCCGCACGCGGGACGGGGCACCCGCGTGGCCCAGCTTCTCGGGGTCCCCTCGTCGGCATGGACCTGTTCGGCTGGTGTGGCGCCTGATCTTCCTGGCAACATCCCGATCGGGCAGGTCGTTCAGCCAGAGCCTCCGTGCTCGCCCGAGGCGCTCCATCTCCGCGGCGAGCCGTGGAACCACCAGAAGCCGAGGGCCGCCAAGGACCACC
>CAZWXA010000012.1:0-5883 GCA_964637755.1 uncultured bacterium
GCGGGAGGGTAGAGCGACCATGAAGAGATGCCTCGCAACACTGGTGGCGCTCGCGCTCGGGGTGAGCTTCGCTGGCGCGGCGGCGAGCCACGAGATCGTCATCGGCCTGCAGTGCGACCGGACGGGGCCGACCCAAACCATCGGCGTCAACCTGTGCCCCGGCTACCACGACTACATCGACCTCGTCAACGCCAAGGGCGGCATCGAGGGCCACACGATCAAGGTGATCGAAGTCGACCACGAGTACAAGGTGCCGCTGGCCGTGGAGTCGTACGAGCGTTTCAAGAAGGAAGGGGCGGTGCTGATCAGTCTCTACGGCACCGCCCAGGTTTACGCGCTCACCCAGAAACTGACCAACGACCGGATTCCCGGGACCTCGCCTGGCTTCGGCAAGGCGGCGGCGGCCGATGGAGCCCGTTACCCGTACATCTTCCCGATCGCGGCGACGTACTACTCACAGGCGGCGGCGGCCGTGAAGTTCGTGAAGGACCAGCTCGGCGGCCTGAAGGGCAAGAAGATCGCGTACCTCTTCAACGACACCCCGGCTGGCCGCGAGCCGATCCCGGTCCTGGAAGACCTGGCGAAGCAGGAGGAGTTCGAGCTGAAGACGTTCGCGGTGCCGCTGCCCGGGATCGAGATGGGGGCGCAGGTGCTCGATATCGCGCAGCGCTATCGCGCAGACTTCGTGATTGCCCACCTGGGCGGGCGTTCGCCGTCCGTGTCGATCAAAGAGTTCAAGCGAGTCGGCTATCCGCTGCGGAAGGTCATCTCCTTGGTCTGGGGCGCGGCTGAGGCCGACATCGACGCGGCCGGGGGCTACCGGGTCGCCGAGGGGTACTACGGGCTGCAATTCGCAGGCGTGGGTGAGGGCTTTCCGATCCTCACAGAGATCCGGGAGATGTACAAGAAGGCGGGCAAGGCCGCGCCGAAGGAAATGGCGTCGACGGTGTTTTACAACCGCGGCGTGCTGATCGCGGCGCTCCACGCGGAGGCCATCCGTAACGCCCTCAAGGCGAAGCCGGACGGCAAGATTGCCGGCGAGGACGTGAAGCGGGGCTTCGAGCGGATCAAGGGTTTCACCCTCGGGGGTCTCGTGCCGCCCCTTGCGATCACGCCGGCCGACCACGAGGGGGGCGGCTTGGTGCAAGTGTGGCAGGTGAAGGGGGGCAAGTGGGTGAGGATCACGGATTGGTTCAAGGCTTACCCCGAGGTGGTGGCCAAGGCGATGAAGGAGGCAAAGTAGGCGTGGAGCTGGCGCCAGTGTCGTGACGCGCTGCCCGGGGTGCTCCTGGTCGGGGCTGTACTTCTCGAGCTACAGGCGAAAGGCGCCGAGATCACCGGCCTCTACCCGTTCCACCGCGACTCCCGGCCGTCGCTCCGCGTGCACCTCGAGAAGCAGGTCTTTCACTGCTTCGGCTGCGGGGCCAAGGGGAGACTTGCGCCAAAACTTGTGCAACCCCTAACGGGAGCGGTACGGTAGAATAAAAGCACCCAAAGCAAAGCGCCAACGGCCGAGTCCTCGGCAAAGGCGGGAAGCAGCGCTAGGCCTTGTCGAGGTCGCTCGTTCGGTGTGGAACGAGGCCGCCCGACCCTTCAAGTCGAGATTGGGCAGCGCCTCAAGATGAGCGAGGGACAGGTCTCGCGATATGCCAATGATCTCGAGAGGCGCTGGTGGCTGAAGCGAAACGAGGATGGGGTAGCGTTTGCCTATCCTGAGACCACCCTCGACAGCCCCGAAGCGCGAGCGCTCGCGATGGCCATCGACCTCGCGAACGAGGGCGGCCGTTTTAGCCTGTCGGACTGGGCCTCTGCCTGCCGAAAACAGCAGGAGGACTGCGCCGACAAACGATGCTTGGCGCGTTTGGTGGACGCCGACTAGTGAAGCGGGTGCGCGGGAATCCCGAGCGACGGCCAGATTCTCTTGCTCAGGATCCAGAAGGAGAACTTCTACCTCAGCAGAATTCGGCGGGCGAACGTCCATCGGCCGGCGCCGTCACCCGAGCGTGGTCCGGACGAGACGAGGGGCGCGAGGCTCGCGACGCGCAACCACTGGGATTATGAGCAGAAGCTCACGGACCTTCGCGGACACCGCTGAAGCGGTTACCACGCAGCGACGGAGCACATGGCTAAGCAAACGCTATCGAAGGCGGAGCGACTCCAGGAGTTCGTTCGACGTCTCACCGCATTGCCACCGGCGTCCGACTTCGAGACTGCATGGGAGCAGCTTGCCAGCACCCTCAACCAGGTTGAGGACGAGCTCACTAGCATTCCCTATAACCCGTCACTCTGGCGAACCGATGGGAGGATGTATCCACCGCAGCTCGACAGCGAAACACCGTTTCCGGCCAATCCACGGGTGCGACGATTCCGGAACCTCAAAGAGAACACCTTCATCGGCAGGAACGGATCGATCGAGATTCGCAGAGCAGTAGCTTCAAATCCACTTGAGGGAACCCTCGTCCTCTCGAAGCCCGGCACGGATGGTAGGAGGGTGATGGAACAATGAACCACATTGAGCACCTGAAGCAGCGCCTCGAATCCCGTCTCCCCGGCGTTACCGCGGTCATCGACAAGCCGGTGGATCCGAAGGGACCGTGGCACCTGGATCTCTCCTTCAAGCAGCGGGCAGTCGTCGTTGAATGGCGGCCGTACCTTGGCTTCGGCATCGGATTCCGACCAGCATGCGGTTATGGTGAAGGTCCCGACGAAGTCATTGATCACGTGGGAAAGACCGAGGAACGCGTCCTCGAGATTCTCACCGCCTAGCCTCCCGGAACCCCGGGAGGCTTTTCTCTCTACGGGTACAGCGTGCCCAACGTCCCCCGCTCCCCCTCGCCTCGCCGGTGGTTGGTTGGGCTACCTCGCGTCTCCCAGGCTAGCGCCGCCCCCAGGCCGCCCCTCCCTCAGGCGCGAGCCTCCCCCCCGTCGCAGAGCCCGCTGAGTGCCCGGAGACCGAAGAGCCCGCACAGCAGCGTGGACCGCGCGGCCCACATCCAGGGCAGGAGCATACCCGCGGCGAGGGCGATGCCGGCCGCCGGGAGCCGCTGCTCGTAGCGGATCGACTCCCTGGAGGGCAGGACCCACGCCTCGCCGGCGAGCACCTCCTCGCCGCGCTGGTTGGCGCAGGTGGTCGTGAGCCGGATGCGATTCCGCTCGCGGACGATCTCGACGATCTCCACCCGGGCCGTGATGGTGTCTCCCGCCTTCACGGGCTTCACGAACCTCAGGTCCTGGGAGAGGTAGACCGCCCCGGGGCCCGGGAGCCGGGTCCCGATCACCGCCGAGATCATCCCGGCGGTGAAGATGCCGGGAGCGATCGGCTCCTTGAACCTCGTCGTGGCCGCGAACGCGGGATCCGAATGCAGCGGGTTGTGATCGCCGACGGCGTCCACGAAGGCCGCGATCTGGGACTCGTCGACGACCTGGGTCAGCTCCGCGTGGTCCCCTACTTCCAGCTCCGTGAGCGTCCGGCCGATCATTTGGTCTCCTTTTTCTGCGAGCGTTTGAGCAGCGAGGCGATCCCGTCCTCCAGGCGCTCGAGCCGCTCCTCCAGCTCGATGATCTGGCGCGCCAGGCCCGTGACCTGCTCCCGCGACGGGAGCCCGAGCGACTGGAGCATGGTCTCCGTCGACTGCTCCTTCGCCTTCTTCACCGGTCCCTGGGCGGCGAGCCACTGATCGAGGTACTTCCCCAGCGCCTGGGCGAACGCCTCGGTCCCCATGGCCTGGCCGAGCGCCTTCGACCAGGCTTCGGTCCACTGGTCGAGGAACTGCTTCCACTGGGTCATCAGGTCCGGTGATGCCGGCCCCTGGCTCATGATCCGGGACCAGGCGGCCACCCCCTGATCCATCAGCGGCCGCCAGAAGGCGGCGGGATCGACCGAGCCCGGGGCCGGCGCGTCCGCGACCAGCTTGGCCCACGCCTTGGTCCCGTCGTCGATCTGGCGTTTCCACAGCTCGAACATCTGCTGGCTCGCGGTGCTGGGATCCATTATCGAGTCCTTGCGCCTCCTGGGGAGCCGTCAGAACATACACTGGTCATCCCGCATCGAGCTGGGTGACCCGAAGGCAGCCAGGCTGTCTGAGATGATGGCCCGCGCCGACCCATCGTGCAGCGCGCGGTCACGATCGCCCCGCCAGCCAGCCGGATACCTTGGGCCAGCAGTGCAGCGCCGCGCCGCGTCCGGCGATAAGCGAGATGTGCCCACCGGGCAGCTCGACGTATTCCGTGTCCACGCTCCCGACGGCGCCGATCAGGGCCTTGACGCACTCCGGAGGCGCGATGTAGTCCTCCTTCGCGCCGACCACGAACACGGGGCAGGTGATCTTTTCGAGCTGGACGGGCCGCCCACCCATCCGGAGCCCGCCGGTGTAGAGCTTGTTCTCCTGGTAGAAGTCACGCACCCACTGCCGGAAGAACTCGGCCGGAAACGCGACGTACTCGTTCGCCCACTTGTTCAACGCGCTGAAGCCCTCGACGTACTTGTCGTTCCACAGGTTCCACCAGAGGTTCATGTTGGTGGACAGATCCATCGTGGGTTTGAGCAGCTTGAACCCGGCCTTGACCATGTCCGCCGGAACGGCCCCGATCACGTCGACGAAGCGGTCCACGTTGAAGAAGCGCCGGTCGAGCCAGAGCCCGAAGAGCCCGACCTTCGAGAAATCGATGGGGCCGGCCATGTTGACGAAGTTCCTCACCGGCACGTCCGGGTGACTGGCGACGAAGGAAGCCGAGATGGGCGCGCCCATGCAGTAGCCGAGGACGGTCAGCCCCGCCGCGCCGGACGACTCGAGCACCTTCGAGGCCATGCGGGGCAGGATCTTCGTGACGCACTCCTCGACCGTGAGCCCGTCGTCCTCGGCGCCGAAGACACCCCAGTCGAGCAGGTAGAAGTCGAAGCCCTGACGCGTCATGTACTCGATGAAGCTCCCGCCGGGCAGCAGGTCGAAGATGTACGGGCGCGAGATGCCGAGGTTCGGCACGAAGAGGATGGGCGTCCGGTAGGTACGGGCCGACTCGTACCGATAGAGTCTCGACTTGTTCCGCTTGTAGACCTCCTGGCGCGGTGTCTGGCCGGTCCTCGGCTCGACCGGATCGGTCACCATGCGGGTGAAGTTCTTCATGCGGAGGAGGTTCCGCTCCATCTCCTCCTGCCACCGCTTGACGACCTCGGGCGAGACATGGGCCGTCTCGTACCCCTGCGTGAACCGCTCCACGACGTCGGCGAAACGTTCCTGCCCCATCCGCAGAACACCCCCTTGGTCGCCAGGTTCCCGGAGCCGTCGTGGCCCGGGCCCGAGATCGGCACGGCAGACGTGGCCATCGTGATACCCGCGCGGCCGGCAGGGCCATTTCAGCCGGGGCGGCGTCCCCGTCATCCGCCAGACGGGGCAAGCGAGCGAGCGCGCCTCTATCCCGTCTGGAAGAGCGAGCCGAGCTTCATGGCGAGCCCCATGTCTCCCTTGATCTTCAGCTTCCCCGACATGAAGAGCATCTGACCCGACTGCTTGCCCGAGAGCATGTCGAGCCAGTCCTGACCGGACATCTGCACGGTCAGGCTCGGATTCGCCGCCGCTCCCTCGGAGACCTTGCACGTCCCGTCATTGATGACCGCATTCCAGCTCCCCCCGCCGTCGCCGCTGATCTCGTACTGGATCGTGGCGCTGGTGGAGGCCGCCTTGTCGGCGCGGAACCTGCTCTCCATCAGATCGAACGTTTCCTTGACCGTCGGCATTGCTGTCGTCTCCTTACCAGGGCGCGGGCACCCGGGCTTCGCCACGCCCGCGCCCCGCCGCGTCTTCGCGCCTGATCATTCCTGCGCGTCCTGTGAGTTCCGGCCATCCCGGGCTTCGCCACGCCCGCGCCCCGCCGCGTCTTCGCGCG
>CAZWXA010000012.1:5983-9185 GCA_964637755.1 uncultured bacterium
CGCGGGTCAGAACGTGAACAGATCCATGCCGCCCGTGACCGTGAGCACCGCGCCGGTGATGTAGCGCGCCCGCTCGGAGCACAGGAACGCGACCGCGTTCGCGACGTCCTCCGGCTGACCCTCGCGCTGCATCGCCACCCGCTTGACCATCCGGTCGAAGAGCGGGCTCAAGCTCGCGTTGGGCGCGATGATCCCCGGCGCGATCACGTTCGAGGTCACGTTGTGGCGCGCCCCCTCGAGCGCGACCGACCTCGCGAACCCGATCACGCCCATCTTCGCCGTGGCGTACGCGGTCTGGCCGAAGCCGCCCATCAGGCCCGCGATGGAGGCCATGCAGATCACGCGCCCCCACCTGCGCAGCCGCATGCCGGGGAAGACCGCCTTCGTGACATTATAGGTCCCGGTCAGGTTGATGCGCAGGTTCAGGTCCCAGTCCTCGTCCCGCATGTCCTTGAGCTGCGCCACGGTGTAGATGAAGCCCGCGTTGTTGACGCAGATGTCGACCGGCCCCATCTCCTGCTCGATCCGGCCCACCACGGCCGCGACCCGGCCGGGATCGGTGATGTCACAGGCGTAGCCCCGCGCCGGCGCACCGATCTCCTTCGCCGCCTCCTCCGCGCCCTCCCCGTTCAGGTCGACGATGGCGACGCGGCACCCCTCGGCGGCGAGGACCTGGGCATCGGCCCGTCCGAGACTGCGCGCGGCCCCGGTGACGAGCGCCACCTTGCCTGCGATGCCCAGGTCCATCGCTATCGGCCCTTGAAGACGGCTTCGCGCTTCTGGAGGAAGGCCTGGACGCCCTCCGCCGCGTCCTCCGTTCGCAGCACCTCGAGGAACGCACGGGTCTCGGCCTCGAGACCGCGATCGATGTCCGTGTGGAGCCCCTCGTCCACCGCCCGGATGATGAGGCGCGTGGCGATCGGCGGGCGCTTGGCGATCGCGCGGGCCATCGCCCGGGCGTCGTCGAGCGTCTCCCCCTCCTTCGAGAGCCGGTTGACCAGGCCCAGGGCGAGGCATTCCGGCGCCGAGATCTGGGTGCCGAGGATCAGGAACTCGAGGGCCTTCGTCCGGCCGATCAGCCGCGGCAGCCGCTGGGTTCCGCCGTAACCCGGGATGATCCCGAGGTTCGACTCCGTCTGCCCCACCCGCGCGGTCTCCTTGAGGATCCGCAGGTGACAGGCCATCGCGATCTCGCAGCCACCGCCGAGGGCGTGGCCGGTCATCGCCGCGATGACCGGCTTCGAGAACCGCTCGATCTTCCGCAGCACGCCGTTGCCGAACCTGATGAAGTCGGCGACGGTCCCGGTCGAGAACGCCGAGCCGAGGTCCGCGCCCGCGCAGAAGATCCGGTCGCCCGCGCCCGTGATGATGACCGACCGGACGCCGGCATCCGCGGAGAGTTCGTCCAGGGCGGCGTCCAGGTCGCGCACGAGCCCCTCGCTGATCGCGTTGGCCGGCGGGCGATTGAGGGTGACGACGGCGAAGCTCTCCTCCCGCGTGACGAGCAGCGTCTCGTAGGGCATCAGCGCGTGCCTCCTCCGAGCACGACCCCGTTGAGAAAGATGTCGGCCACCGACTCCGCCGTGTCGGAGAGCCTGTACTGCCGCTTGCCCAGCACCCACGAGGTCGCCACCTGGTCCATCGCGCCGAACAGCATCTTGGTCGCCAGCTTCACCGGGACGTCGGACCTGATCAGGCCCGACGCGATCCCCTCCTCGATCACCGATCCGATCAGCGCGAAGTAGGCGTTGATCTCGTGCGCCGAGGCGCCGCGGAAGAACTTCTGCCCCTGCCGCAGCTCGACCTGCACGACCTCGGCCAGGTCGGGATTGTCCTCGAGCATCTTCAGGTGCAGCGCCACCAGCCGGCGAACCTTGGCCCCGGCGTCGGGCTCGCCGGCGATCGCCTCGCGCAGGAACGCGACCCACCGCGCCATCCGCTCCCGGAACAGCGTGACGAGGATCTCATCCTTGGTCCTGAAGTAGAGGTAGATGGTGCCGCTCGCCATGCCCGCCTCCCGGGCGATGTCGGACACCCGCGAGTTGTAGTAGCCATGACGGGCGAACACCCGGATCGCGGCGTCGATGATCTGCTCGGGTTTCTCCGGATCACGCATCGCTGGCCACTGAACCGCCGGTCATTCTAGACGGGGCTCGTGCGGACTGTCAAACGGCGCGACGAGTCCCACCACGACAGCACGAGACACCGGCCCGCATGCCCCGTCGGCTGCGGGCGGCCGCGATGCCTCGCTCGCCGGGGCGTGATAGGATCGCTCGGTGCGAATCAAGTACCGCATCGGCGTGATGCCCGGCCCGTGGCCCGTCACGGACGAGGGCGCCGCGTTTCTCTGGCGGTTCATCGACCTGTGCGAGGGGACGGGAATCGATTCCGTGTGGTTCTCGGAGCGCCTCTCGTCGCCGATGGTCATCCCGGAGCCGATCACGACGATGGCGGCCGTCGCCGCGCGCACGAGGCGGCTCAAATTCGGCCCGAGCGTGCTCGTCATGCCCTTTCACCCTCCGGTTCTCGCCGCGCGTGAGCTGGCGATGATCGACTACCTCTCCGGCGGGCGCATGCTCCCCGCGGTCGGCATCGGCGCCGAGTCGGAGCGCGAGTTCCAGGCCGTGGGGATCCCCTTCAAGGAGCGCGGCCGCCGCACGGACGAGGCAATCCGGATCATGCGCCTGCTCTGGGAGCAGGACGAGGTGACCTTCGCCGGCGAGTTCTGGCACCTCGAGCGCGTGACCGTCCTGCCAAGACCGGCGCAGCACCCCTTCCCGCTCTGGATCGGCGGCAACAGCGAGGCCGCGATGCGCCGCGCTGGCCGGCTCGGCGACGGCTGGATCCCGTCGTTCATCACCCCGGCCCAGATGGGGGTCGGGATCGAGAAGACGCAGCAATTCGCCAGGGAGGCCGGGCGCCAGGTCCCGGCCGACCACTTCGGCGCCCTCGTCTACTTCGGCATCGACCCCGACGTGAGCACCGCCCGAGCCGCCGCCGAGCCCTTCATTCCACGGGGGCGGGTGGACGATCCGACCCTCGACGCCTGCACCGCGTTCGGTCCGCCGGACGCGGTCATTGCCAGGCTCGAGGAGTACGTCGCGGCGGGAGCCTCGAAGTTCGTCCTCCGCCCGATGTGCCCGCCCGACCGGATGCTGGACCAGCTCGCCCGCCTCGCCGAGGACGTGCTCCCCGCGTTTCA
>CAZWXA010000012.1:9285-24074 GCA_964637755.1 uncultured bacterium
ACCGGGCAAGAAGGCGAGGAGGGGGGACGCATGGGACGAGAGTCGATCACCCGCGTCGAGCTGGGCCGCACCGGACTGATGGTGTCGCGTCTTGCCTTCGGCACCGGCTACCTCGGTGGCCCGGTCGCGCGAGGCGCCCGTCTTCTGGCTGAAGCCTACGAGCTCGGCGTCAACTTCTGGGACACGTCAGACGACTACGGGACTCACCCTCACGTGGCCCGCGCCTTGAAGGACGTGGGGCGCGAGGAGGTTGTCGTCGCCACCAAGACCTACGCCACCACCGCCATCGGAGCACACCGTTCGGTCGCGAAGGCCTTGCGGGAGCTCGGCGTCGAGACCATCGATCTGTTCCTGCTGCACGCGGTGGACTCGGTCGACGAGCTGGATGCCAAGCAGCGCGCGCTGGACGCGCTCGTCGAGTGCCGAGAGGCGGGTTCGGTCAGGGCGGTGGGGGTGTCGTCGCACAGCCGGCAGGTCCTGGCCCGACTGCTCGCCCGACCCGAGGTCGACGTGGCGCTGGTCGTGGTGAACAGGACCGGCGCGTGGATGAAGGACGCCGGCCCGGACGAGATGCAGGCGGCGATTCGACCTCTCCACGAGGACGGGCGCGGGGTATACGGGATGAAGGCGCTGGACTCAGGGGGCGTCACCGGAGCTCAGATCGCTCCGGCCCTCCGCTGGGCCTTCCGCTTCCCGTACGCCCATTCGGTCTGCGTTGGCATGACGACGACGGAGGAGCTTCGGGCCAACGTGGCGATCTGGCGGTCGACTCGGCGTTCGCCGACCTCGAAGGGTCGATGAAGCCGGGTCAGCCCGGCTGGATGATCCCCGCGAGGAGCGCGGGATCGACGTTGCCGCCCGACAGCACGACGCCCACTCGCGCCCCCCGCTCGAGCGGAAGTTTGCCCGCGTGGACGGCAGCCGCCGCGACCGCGCCCGTCGGCTCCACGAGGAGCTTGGCGCGGAACAGGAGAAAGCGGACGGTGCCCACGATCTCGTCGTCCGAGACGAGCAGGATCGCACTCAGGTTCTGCCGCAGGATCGGGAACGTCAGCTCGCCCGGCGAGAGGTTGCGGATGCCGTCGGCGATCGTCGGCGGCGGGTCGATCCGGACGCGCGCACCCTTCTGGAACGACAGGTACGTGTCGTTGGCGGTGTCGGCCTCGACGCCGTAGAGGGGGAGGCGGGGCCGGAGTGCCTTCGCCGCGGTGCTGCAGCCAGCCATGAGGCCGCCACCGCCCACCGGGGTCAGGAGCGCGTCGAGCGCCGGCACCTCCTCCAGCAGCTCGAGCGCCGCGGTTCCCTGCCCGGCCATGATCTCGTAGTCGTCGTACGGGGGCACCAGCACGCGCCCGGTCTCCGTACAGATCCGGCGCGCCATCGCCTCGCGGTCGTCCTTCTGCCGGTCGTAGAAGACGATCCGGGCGCCGTAGCCGCGCGTCGCGGTGACCTTGAGCGCCGGCGCGTCGGTCGGCATGCAGATGACCGCCGTGCTGCCGACCATGCGGGCCGCGAGCGCGACCCCCTGGGCGTGATTGCCCGAAGAGAACCCGACGACGCCCCGCGCTCGCTCCTCCTCCGTCAGCGTCAGCAGCTTGTTCAGCGCGCCGCGAATCTTGAACGCCCCCGCCCGCTGCAGGTTCTCGCACTTGAAGAACACCTGGTAGCCGGTGGCGTCGTCGAACGACCGGCACGAGACGACCGGGGTCCGGTGGACGCGGCCGGCGAGCCGCCGCGAGGCGGCCTCGACGCGCTCGAACGTCAGCATCGCCTCACCCTCGGCCGAGCCCGGACGAGAATGCCGCCCCGCGGCCCGTGGTTTCGTGACGAGCGAGCCGGGCTCCGAGACCAGGTGCGGCCCGCCTCCACCTGGCGCCCGCGCGGTCAGGCCGGGCGAAACGGCTGGGCAGCGGTCGACCGCTCGAGCGGCGGAGAGTAGATCACGAGCGCCCGCAGGGGCCCTGGCCCGAGGGACTCCACGCGGTGGGCGACACCGGGCGGGAAGAAGCACGCCGTCCCCGGACCGCACTCGCGCGCCTCGCCGCCGACCTCGACGAGGGCGCGGCCGTCCAGGACGTACATCGCCTGCTCGACCTCGTGGGTGTGCCGCTCGGCGAGGCCGCCCGGCTCGACGACGCCGAGCACCACCTCGACGGACTCCGAGCCGTTGACGTCGCGGCCGACCAGGCGGCGGTTCACCGTGCCGGAATGCAGCGGCGGCGAGTAGGCGGGGACGTCGGCCGGCGTCACGATGTACTTCGCGGCTTCCTTCATGCGATGTCTCCTCCAACCAGGACGACTCGTTCCCGGATCGGCCCGTTCGTCGTGCTGCCGATGTCCTCGCGCGCGTGTCCCTCGGCCAGGTCCGGCCCAGACGACATCGCCCCGTCGCCCCGCGTCATCATGCCGAGCAGGACGCGAACACCGCGATCGGCGAGCGAGCGCGTCGTCCCCTCGCCGGCCGGCCGCTGGCGCCGGTGCCGGAGCGTCAGACGACTCCGTCCCGCTTCAGGTCCCCGACCGCGTCGGGCGGGATACCCAGCACGGTGCCGAGCACCTCGGCGGTGTGCTGGCCCAGCAGCGGAGGCGCCAGCGCGATCGCCCCGGGTGACTCGGAGAACTTGACCGGGATGCCGACGAGCCGGATACGGCCGGCCGTCGGGTGATCGATCTCCTGCATCATGCCGCGGTGACGCACCTGCGGGTCGGCGAACGTCTGGTCGATCGTGTTGATCGGTCCCGTGGGCAGCCCGGCCGCCGCGAACACGCGGATCCACTCGTCGCGCGTCCGCGTCGCCAGGCGCGCCTCGATCAGCCCGACCAGCTCGATCCGCCGCTCCACGCGCTTGGCGTTCGTGTCGAAGCGCGGGTCGTCCGCCCACTCGGGCGCGCCGATCGTCTCGCAGAAGCTCTTCCAGAGGCGCTCGTTGCCCACGCCGATGATCAGGTAGCCGTCACGCGCCCGGAAGGCCTGATAGGGCACGACGGTCTCGTGGGCGCTGCCCCACCGTCCCTGGACGAGCCCCGCGACGAGATACGCGTTGGCCGCATTCATCATCGCGGCCACGCCGGATTCGAGCAGCGAGCACTCGATCTTCTGCCCGCGTCCGGTCCGGTCGCGGTGCCGGAGGGCGGCGAGGATCGCGCCGTGGGCATAGAGGGCGGTGATCTCGTCGATGATCGCCACGCCGGCCTTGACGGGCGGCCCGTCCCGCTCGCCCGTGATCGACATGAGCCCCGTCACGCCCTGCAGGATCGAGTCGTACCCCGCGCGTTCGTGGTCCGGCCCCGAGGCGCCGAAGCCGGAGATCCCGCAGTAGATCAGCCGCGGGTTGACTTCCCGCAGCACGTCGTAGCCGAGGCCGAGGTCCTCCATCGTGCCGGGCTTGAAGTTCTCCACCACGACGTCGCCCCGGGCCACGAGCCCCTTCAGGATCTCCTTGCCGCGCGAATGCTTCAGGTTGAGCGTGACGGACTTCTTGTTCCGGTTGATCGAGAAGAAGTAGGCGGCCGATCCGTCGGGGGCGGCGGGCGGCACCCAGGCCCGGCTGTCGTCGCCGACGCCGGGCTGCTCGATCTTGATCACCTCGGCGCCGTAGTCGCCGAGGATCTGGGTGGCGAGGGGGCCGGCGACGATGCGCGAGAGGTCGATGATGCGAATGCCTTCGAGCGAACCGGACACCCACCACCTCCGGGAGATCGGATCGCGAGGATTATGCCCGACGGCCCCGGACCTGGCAAGCCGCGGGGCGGCGGGCGAGGCGACCCGGCCGCTTTCCGCGCCGGCGGCCGGGCCGTATACTCCGTCCATGCGACCCACACACGTCACGCGCACGACACGAACGCTGGGGGGCCTCGTGATCGGCCTCCTGCTCGCCGGGTGCTCGGTCATCTCGGTCGATCTCACGCCGCGCATCCGTCCGCTCGAGGAGGAGACCGTCGAGGGCCAGGGCGACGCGAAGATCCTGCTCATGGACCTTTCGGGCTTCATCAGCGAGGACGGCTCCTCGCCCGGCCTGACGATCGGCGCCCAGCCGCCGAGGGTGCCGACCCTCGTGAGGGTCCGGGAGGAGCTGAAGAAGGCCGCCGAGGACGACCGCGTCCGGGCCCTGATCGTACGCATCAACAGCCCCGGCGGCACGGTGACCGCGTCCGACATCATCTACCACGAGATCGGGAGCTTCCGGGAGACGAGGAAGGTCCCGGTGGTCGCGGTCATGATGGACGTCGCCGCCTCGGGCGGCTACTACGTCGCCCTGGCCGCGGACACGATCGTCGCCCACCCGACCAGCGTGACGGGCTCGATCGGCGTGATCATGCTCACCATCAACGCGCAGGGGCTCATGGAGAAGATCGGCGTCGCGGCCTCGGCGATCAAGTCGGGTCCGCGCAAGGACATGGGCAGCCCGTTCCGCGAGCTGACCGGCGAGGAGCGGGCGATCTTCCAGGGGGTGATCGACGAGCTGCAGGTGCAGTTCGTCACGAAGGTCGCCGAGCGGCGGAAGATGCCCCTCGAGACCGCTCGGCGCGTCGCCGACGGGCGCGTCTACACGGCCGAGCAGGCCGCGGCGAACGGCCTCATCGACCGGATCGGCTACATGGACGACGCGGTCAAGGCGGCCAAGCGCGCCGCGGGCCTCGACGAGGCCCGGGTCATCGTCTACCACCGGCCCCGCGAGTACCGGGCGACCTATTACGCCCGGAGCGCCGAGGCCGAGCCACGCCTCGAGACGGCGTTCGGCCAGCTCGCCGCTCTGCTCGGCGCCACGGGGCCGCGCTTCCTCTACCTCTGGTGGCCGTGACGGGTCAGCCTGATCGGTCGCTCCGCGACGCGATACGCGTGCTCCCATCCCGCCGAAACCCTTCCTCGATGGACGTCGAGACGCGGCTCAGGCTGTTCGATGCCGCGACCGAGCGCCAGCGCCTGAGACAGTCGACCGGACGCAAGCTGCGCGCGGCCGCTGACCGCGGATGGCGCCGAGAAGACCTCTACGAACGTGGCCGCGCTCGTTGACACCAATGTCCTCCTGTACCGGTTTCAGGGCGCCCCGGACGGGCGGCCGCCTTCGGGGGCGTACCCCGCGCAGCCGAGCACGGGCAGCCGCGGATACTTCGGGAAGTGCGGATCGCTTTCGGCCTTCGCGCACAGCCAGAACGTCGAGCCTCTGGCCGACATGATTCGCCGCGCGTGCGCGCAGGCTCTGCACAGGCCGACGGCGGGGTCCCGACCGGGCGACTGGCCCGGGCTCTCCCCGTCTATCGCCCGGTCACCACGTCGAGGTACTGCTTGAGGATGCGCGCGGTGGCGCCCCAGATCGTCTCGCCCTCGTGGTGGAAGAAGTAGACCGGCCGGCTGATCCCGTCGCGCACCCACTCCTCCACCCGGAAGTTCCTCTCGTCCAGGAGTGCCGCGACCGGCACCTCGATCACCTTCTCGATCTCGTGGCCGTCGGGCTCGAAGTCGACCGCCTCGCGGACGAGGCCGACGAAGGGCGTGATCACGAACTGCGTCGCAACCGTCTCGGTGTCGTCGAGCGCGCCGAGCAGCTCCACGGCCGCGCGCGGCAAGCCGATCTCCTCCTCGCACTCCCGGAGCGCGGCCGCCTCGAACGACTGGTCTCCGGGATCGACCGTACCGCCCGGGAACGAGATCTGCCCCCGGTGCGTCCCCACCCGATCGGTCCGCTTGGCGAACAGGATGTGGGCCTCGCCGCGGTCGAGGATCGGCAGGAGCACCGCGGCCGGGATGAGCGGCCCTCGCGGGACGACGCGCCGCCGCCGCGCCGGCAGACGTTCGAGCGTGAGCCGCGCCAGCTCGGCCGCCGTCACCGTCGCTCCGTGTCCGGTCGCCTCACGACCGCGGCGTCTGCCACCTCGCCTTCGCCTCAGCGGGCCTTGAAGCTCGGCTTCCGCTTCTCGGCGAACGCCCTCGGCCCCTCGACGGCGTCCTCGGTGCCACGGAGGGTGTTCGAGAGAAACGCTTCGAGGCGGAGGCCGTCGGCCAGCGGGAGCGAGAGGCCGCGGATCACGGCCTCCTTGGCGGCGCGGACGGCCAGCGGCCCGCGTTCGCAGAGCGTCTCGGCCCACGCCAGCGCGGTCGGCATCAGCTCCGGCAGCGGCACCACCGTGTTCACGAGGCCGATCCGGTAGGCCTCCTCCGCCGTGATCTGCTGGGCCATGAGGATCATCTCCATGGCCTTGGCGAGCGGCACCGCGCGGGGGAGCCGCTGGGTGCCGCCCGCGCCCGGCATGATCGCCCAGCGGACCTCGGTCAGGCCGAAGGTCGCGTTGGGGCTCGCGATCCGCAGGTCGCAGGCGAGCGCCTGCTCGAGCCCGCCCGCCAAGCAGTGCCCGTTGATCGCCGCGATCATCGGCTTCCAGATCTCGAGCCCGCGTGTGATGCCGCCGAGGGCCGAATCGTTGTGATTCCGGCCGCGGCCGCCGCCCTGACCGAACGCGGCCGGGATCATCGATTTGAGATCGGCGCCCGCGGAGAAGGCGCGCCCGCCGGCGCCGGTGAGGATCGCGACCCAGGCGGAATCGTCGTCGCGGAAGCGGGTCCAGGCGCCGATGAGCGCCCGGTGCGTCTCGGGATCGATCGCGTTCATCGCCTCGGGGCGGTTGATGGTGATCGTGACAATCCGGTCCTTCTGGTCGTAGAGCACGGTGGGCATCAGGGTCTCCTCATGACATGAAGAAGCCGCCTTCGACGTTGAGCGCCTGGCCGGTGATGCCGGCGGACTCGGGCAGCGCCAGGAACACCGCCGCGCTCGCGAGCACTATTGGATGCGGGCGCTGACGGTGCCGAGGCGGGTGAAGCGCGCGGAGACGACGTCGCCGGCCTTCGGGCGCAAGAGGGTCGAGATGGAGCCGCTCATGACGACGTCGCCGGCCTTGAGCCCGAGGCCGCGGCCGCCGAGGTGGTTCGCGATCCAGGCGAGCGAGTTGAGGGGATTGCCCATCACCTCGGCGGCGGTGTTGGTCGCCGCCACCCGGCCGTTCAGCTCGTACACCACGCCCTCGAGCGAGAGATCGAGCCCGGTGACGGGGGTCAGCGGCTGGCCGAGCACGATCGCGTTGGCGAAGACGCCGTCCGCGACCACGTCCGCCGCGGTCGGCTTGCCCGTGAAGCGCATGTCCACGAGCTCGAGCGCGGGCAGCGCGCCCTCGACCGCGAGCAGCGCCACCGCCGGCGTGACGCCCGGCCCGGACAGGTCCCGCCGCATCATGAACGCGGTCTCGACCTCCACGACCAGCTCGGCGAAGCGTGACAGCGGCACGTCCTGGCCGGTCGCGAACGCACCGGACGCCAGCAGGAACCCGCAGACGGGGTGATCGATCCCGAACGTCTGCTGGGCGGCCCGGCCGGTGAAGCCGGCCTTCCATCCGAGAATGCGCTCGCCCTTCCCGACGAGCGCCTCGCGCAGCTCGTCCTGGATCGCATACGCCTCGGTCAGCGTGAGCGTCTTCGTCTCGGAGGGTGGCGCGACCGCGCGATGGGTGGCGCGGGTTCCGAGCAGGATGTCGATCATCGGAGGCTCCGGAGCCGGCGAACGAGGGCGTCCATCACGGCACCCGCCTTGCCGGTGATGCGGACGTCGGCCTGCTCGTCGTACGGCGTCGGTGAGAGGTTGACGATGACCAGCGCGGCGCCGGCATGCTTGGCATGGACGGGCATGTAGGCGGCCGGGTACACGACGAGCGAGGACCCGACGACGATGAACACGTCCGAGGCGCGCGCGCGCCGCTCGGCTTCCGCGGTGGCGTCCGGAGGCATCGGCTCGCCGAACAGGACGGTATGGGGCTTCACGATGCCGCCGCAGCCGGGGCAGACGGGAATGTCCGCGCCGCCGTCGAGCCACTCCTGCACGAGGTCGCGTGAGTAGGACCGCGTGCAGGCGAGGCAGCGCGCCCGTGTGGCGTTGCCGTGCAGCTCGATGACCTTGTCGGGGGGCAGCCCGGCCCGCTGGTGGAGGTTGTCGACGTTCTGCGTGATGCAGCAGTCGAGGCGGTCCATGTCGTGCAGCTCGGCGATCGCCAGGTGGGCCAGGTTGGGCTCGGCCTTGCGCATGAGGGGATAGGACTCGCGGCCGACGTCCCAGTACTTGCGGCGACCGGCCTCGGACGCGAGGAAGTTCTGGTACGTCAGCTCCCGCGGGTCGTAGCGGTCCCACACGCCGCCCGGACTCCTGAAGTCGGGGATCCCCGACTCGGTGCTGACCCCGGCGCCGGTGAAGACGACGGGACGTTGGGCCGCGAGGAGGAGCCGGGCGACCCCATCGACCAGGTCCGTCACCGCTTCTTGCCCCGTGGCCTCTTCGCGGGGCGGCTCGGCCGGCTCCGGCGGGTCTTCGAGGGGGGCGTCCGCGCTGTCCTCGATGATTTCGCGGCCCCACCGGCCCGCCGGCCGCCAGCCGCGGGCCGGCGTCCCGACGCCGCCGGCTTCAGGTGGGGCTCGTTGCGCTTGCCGACACCGCCGCGCACCGCGGCGCCCCCCTCGATCACGCGGATCCACGCTTCGAGATCGCGACCGAGCTCCGGGTAGCAGTTGTCGCGATAGGTCTGGAGCGCCCGCAGCGCCGCCGGGTCCTTCCACGGCTTCAGGACGAAGACGCCCTCGAGATCGTTCGCGTCGAACGGCGCTTCCGTCGCCATCGTCATCACGATGTACCGCCTGGTCAGTTCTGACATGACTCTCCCTCGCCTCTCCTGTCGTCCTGCATCCGGCGTGACGGCGGACTCGGCCCGACCGCGGCACAGCTCTCGCCACCGGGGCCGCCTGAGAGAGTCCATCGTTACCGCCCGCTTGTCAAACATCACCCACCGGCAGCGGTCCGCCGATTCGGCGGCGCTCCCCCGCCCGCAACTTCCTCCGAGCGTCCGCCGCCAGACCTCCGGCTCCGCCCCACTCGGGAATCCGTTCGCGGCGAGCCTCGGGCGCACCGGTGCGGCCGGAATCGGGTTTCCGTCACCGAAGGGGAAGCGGCGCGGCCCACTGCGCGGAGCACCCGAGCCCGCCCCGGCAAAGAAAGGTTGAATCCGCCGGGATCGGCTGGGACACTGGGCGTCATGCGACCACTGACCGCCGCGCTCACCGCTGTCGTGCTGCTGGGGCTCGCGCCTGTCGAGGCCGCCCGGGGCGCCGGCGACAAGGCCGTCGCCGCCCACGGCATGGCCATGCACGGCGATCTCAAGTACCCTCCCGGCTTCAGGCACTTCGACTACGTGAACCCCGCGGCTCCGAAGGGCGGCGACGTCAAGCTCGCGGCCATCGGGACGTTCGACACGCTCAACCCCTTCATCCTGAAGGGCAGCCCCGCGGCCGGGCTCGGCGAGACCTTCGACACGCTCATGGTCCAGTCGGCGGACGAGGCCTTCTCCCAGTACGGGCTCGTCGCCGAGACGATCGAGGTACCCGCGGATCGCTCGTCGGTCACGTACACGCTCAGGCCGGAGGCGCGCTTTCACGACGGCAGCCCCATCACGATCGACGACGTCATCTGGACCTTCGAGACCCTCAAGAGCAAGGGGCACCCTTTCTACCGCGCCTACTACGCGAAGGTGCTCAAGGCCGAGCGGGTGGGCGAACGCAAGGTCAGGTTCAGCTGGGGCCCCGGCGACAACCGCGAGCTGCCGCTCATCGTCGGCCAGATGGCCGTCCTCTCGAAGGCCTCCTGGAGCACGCGCGACTTCGAGAAGACGACGCTCGATCCGCCCCTCGGCAGCGGCCCCTACCGCGTGGAGTCCGTCAGCCCGGGCCGGGCGATCACCTACCGCCGCGTCAAGGACTACTGGGGCGCGAAGCTGCCGGTCAACGTCGGGCGGAACAACTTCGACACGATCCGGTACGACTACTACCGCGACACCACCGTCGCGCTCGAGGCCTTGAAGGCCGGCGAGTACGACTTCCGCCTGGAGAACGCGGCGAAGAACTGGGCCACCGCCTACGCGAGCCCGGCCGTGATCCAGGGGCTGATCAAGAAGGAGGCCATCGCCAACGAGGTGCCGACCGGCATGCAGGGGTACGTCTTCAACACGCGGCGCGCGATCTTCGAGGACCCGAGGGTGCGGCAGGCCCTCGCCCACGCGTTCGACTTCGAGTGGGCGAACAAGAACCTGTTCTACGGCGCCTACACGCGCACGAAGAGCTACTTCTCCAATTCCGAGCTGGCCTCGAGCGGCCTGCCCGGCCCGGAGGAGCTGAAGCTCCTCGAGCCGTTCCGGGGCAAGATCCCCGACGAGGTCTTCACAAAGGAGTTCCGGCCCCCGGTCACCGACGGGGCCGGCAACATCCGGGAGAACCTCCGCATCGCGCTCCGGCTCCTCCAGGACGCCGGCTGGGTCGTCCGGGGCCAGAAGCTCGTCAACGCCCGCACGGGCGCGCCGATGACCTTCGAGATCCTGCTCGCCGACCCGTCCTTCGAGCGGGTCACGCTGCCGTTCGCGAAGAACCTCGAGCGGCTCGGCGTCACCGCCCGCGTGCGGACCGTCGACACCGCCCAGTACCAGAACCGCACCGACGGCTTCGACTTCGACATGACCGTCGCCGTGTGGAGCGAGTCGCTCTCGCCGGGCAACGAGCAGCGCGACAACTGGACCTCGGAGTCGGCCCGGGTGAAGGGCAGCCGCAATCTCGCCGGCGTCGCGAACCCCGCCGTCGACAGGCTCGTCGACCTCGTCGTCTCGGCGCCCGACCGCCAGACTCTCGTCAGCCGCACCCGCGCGCTCGACCGCGTGCTCCTGTCGGGTCACTACGTCATCCCCCACTGGCACATCAAGGCGTTCCGGGTCGCCTACTGGGACAAGTTCGAGCGGCCGAAGCTCCCGCCGAAGTACGCCATCGGCTTCGAGACCTGGTGGGTCGACGAGAAGAAGGAGGCGGCACTCGCCCGCCGCAAGGGCGACGTGCTGAAGTAACCCTCCGCCCCGCGGCGCCCCCGCATGTTCGCCTACGTCATCCGCCGCCTGCTCCTGATGATCCCGACGCTCTTCGGGATCATGGTGATCAACTTCGTCATCATCCAGGCCGCGCCCGGGGGACCGATCGAGCAGGTGATCGCCCAGCTCAAGGGGACGGCCGTCGAGGCAACCGCCCGGGTCGGCGGCTCGGGGGGAGGCGAGACGGGCGGCGCCCGCCCGCCACAGGGAGCGGGCCAGGGTGCTGATCTCACGAGCAAGTACCGCGGCGCGCGCGGGCTCGACCCGGACTTCATCCGGCAGCTCGAGAAGCTCTACGGCTTCGACAAGCCCCCCTCCGAGCGATTCGTCCTGATGATGAAGCAGTACGTGATGTTCGACTTCGGCACGAGCTTCTTCCGCGACCGTCCCGTCGTGGGCCTCCTGATCGAGAAGCTGCCCGTCTCGATCTCGCTCGGCCTCTGGACGACGCTCCTGATCTACCTGATCTCGATCCCCCTCGGCGTCGCCAAGGCGGTGCGCGACGGGTCCGCCTTCGACGCGTGGACGAGTGCCGTGGTCATCGTCGGCAACGCGATCCCGGGCTTCCTCTTCGCGATCCTCCTCGTCATGCTCCTCGCCGGCGGGAGTTTCCTCCAGTGGTTCCCCCTGCGCGGGCTCGTCTCCGACAACTGGCACGACCTGTCCTGGCCCGCCGGGGTTGCCGACTACTTCTGGCACATGACGCTGCCCGTCACGGCGATGGTCGTCGGCGGCTTCGCCGGGCTCACGATGCTGACGAAGAACGCCTTCCTGGAGGAGATCGGCAAGCAGTACGTCGTCACCGCCCGCGCCAAGGGGCTCACGAAGCGCCGCGTCCTCTACGGCCACGTCTTCCGGAACGCCATGCTGATCCCGGTCGCCGGGTTCCCCGCCGCGTTCGTCGGCATCCTCTTCACGGGCTCCCTCCTGATCGAGGTCATCTTCTCCCTCGACGGCCTCGGGCTCCTCGGCTTCGAGGCGGCCATCAACCGCGACTACCCCATCATGTTCGGCACGCTGTACATCTACACGCTCATCGGGCTCCTGCTGAACCTCGTGAGCGACCTGGTGTACATGCTGATCGACCCGCGGATCGACTTCGCCAGCCGGGAGCCATGAGGCTCAGCCCCCTGACGCGGCGCCGCCTGCGCAACTTCCGCGCGAACCGGCGGGGGTTCTGGTCGCTCTGGGTCTTCCTGGTGCTCTTCGGCGCGAGCCTCGTCGCCGAGGTCATCGCCAACGACCGGCCGCTCGTCGTGCGGTACGCGGGGGCGTTCTACGTGCCCGTCCTCCGGGACTACCCCGAGACGACGTTCGGCGGCGTCCTCCCGACCGAGACGGACTACCGGGACCCGCAGGTCATCGCGCTGATCAGGTCGAAGGGCTGGCTCGCCTGGCCGCCGATCCCCTACCACTACGACACCATGAACTACGCCCTGCCGGTGCCGGCGCCGGCGCCGCCCTCGCGCCAGAACTGGCTGGGCACCGACGACCAGGGCCGCGACCTCCTCGCCCGTCTGATCTACGGCTTCCGGATCTCGGTGCTGTTCGGTCTCGCGCTGACGGTGGCGAGCTCGATCGTCGGCGTCGTGGCCGGTGCCGTCCAGGGGTACTTCGGCGGCTGGATCGACCTGGCCTTTCAGCGCTTCATCGAGATGTGGTCGGGGCTGCCGGTCCTGTACCTGCTCATCATCCTGGCGAGCATCGTCGAGCCCACCTTCTGGTGGCTCCTGGGCCTCATGCTGCTCTTCAGCTGGATGTCCCTGGTCTCCGTGGTGCGAGCCGAGTTCCTGCGGGCGCGCAACTTCGATTACGTCCGGGCCGCCCGGGCGCTCGGTGTCGGCAACGCCGAGATCATGTTCCGGCACGTCCTGCCCAACGCGATGGTGGCGACCCTGACCTTCCTGCCGTTCATCCTGAACGGGTCCATCACGACGCTCACCTCGCTCGATTTCCTCGGCTTCGGCCTGCCGCCCGGGTCGCCCTCGCTCGGCGAGATCCTGGCCCAGGGCAAGGCCAATCTGCAGGCGCCGTGGCTCGGGCTGACGGGGTTCCTCGTCCTCGCCGTCATGCTGAGCCTGCTGGTCTTCATCGGCGAGGCCGTGCGCGACGCGTTCGACCCGCGGAAGACCGTGTGATCCCGACGGCCCGCGCCGTCCCACGACGCGAGGTGACGGCCCGGTGCCGGCCGCAGGGCCGGCGCGCCCGTCGACACCCGCGGAGAACCTCGGCGTGACGGAGGTCCCGCTCGTCCAGATCCGGGACCTGTCGGTCTCGTTCGACACGCCGGACGGCGAGGTGAAGGCGGTGCGCAACATCTCCCTCGACATCGAGAGCGGCGGGACGGTCGGCCTCGTCGGCGAGAGCGGCTCCGGGAAGTCCGTGACCGCGCTGTCGATCCTCCAGCTGCTCCCCTACCCCGTAGCACGGCACCCGAGCGGGAGCATCCGGTTCCGGGGACAGGAACTGCTCGGCGCCGGGGAACCGACGCTGCGGCAGGTGCGGGGCAACCGGATCGCGATGATCTTCCAGGAGCCGATCACCTCGCTCAACCCGCTGCACACCATCGAGAAGCAGGTGAACGAGGTCCTCTTCGTCCACAAGGGGCTCGGACGCGCCGCCGCGCGCGCGCGCACCCTCGACCTGCTCCGGCTCGTCAGGTTGCCCGAGGCCGAGCAACGGCTCGACGCCTATCCCCATCAGCTCTCGGGCGGGCAGCGGCAACGGGTGATGATCGCCATGGCGCTCGCCAACGAGCCCGATCTCCTGATCGCCGACGAGCCCACGACCGCGCTCGACGTCACCATCCAGGCCCAGATCCTTCGGTTGCTCCAGGACCTCCAGGCGAAGTTCGGGATGGCGATCCTCCTGATCACCCACGACCTCGCCATCGTCCGCAAGATGGCCAGCCGGGTGTACGTCATGACCGGGGGAGAGATCGTCGAGGCCGGCCCCGCCACGGACATCTTCGAGCACCCGCGCCACCCGTACACCCAGCGGCTGCTGGGTGCCGAGCCGAGCAGGCGGCCGCTCGCGGGCCCCGAGGATGCGCCCGTCCTGATGGCGGCCCGGAACCTCCGGGTGTGGTTCCCGGTCAAGCGCGGCCTCCTGCGGCGCACCGTCGACCACATCAAGGCCGTCGACGGCGTCACCGTCACCGTCCGCGAGGGGCGCACCCTCGGCGTGGTCGGCGAGAGCGGCTCCGGCAAGACCACCCTCGGCCTGGCGCTGCTGCGCCTGCAGCAGAGCGAGGGCTCGATCCAGTTCCGCGGCCGCGAGATCCAGGGGCTCCGCTCCCGAACGCTCCGGCCACTCCGGCGAGAGATGCAGATCGTCTTCCAGGATCCCTACGGCTCCCTGTCCCCACGCCTGTCGGTCGCCCAGATCCTCGAAGAGGGGCTGCGCGTCCACCGGCTCGGCGGCGGACCCGCCGAGCGGCGCGCCCTGATCGATCGCGCCCTCCAGGAAGTCGGGCTCGATCCCGACAGCCGGGACCGGTATCCGCACGAGTTCTCGGGCGGCCAGCGGCAGCGGATCGCGATCGCGCGCGCCATCGTCCTCGAGCCGCGACTCATCGTGCTGGACGAGCCCACCTCCGCGCTCGACATGTCCGTGCAGGCCCAGATCGTCGACCTCCTGCGAGCGCTGCAGGCGCGGCACGGGCTCGCGTACCTGTTCATCAGCCACGACCTCCGGGTGATCCGGGCGCTCAGCGACGAGATCGTCGTGATGCAGGCCGGACGGGTGGTCGAGCAGGGACCGGCCGCGCAGATCCTGGATCAGCCGCGGGAGGCGTACACGAGGGCGCTCATGGCGGCCGCCCTCGACCTCGAGGCCGTCGAGCACGGCGC
>CAZWXA010000013.1:0-23708 GCA_964637755.1 uncultured bacterium
CGACCTGACGGACTGCTTCCTGAAAAACGGCTACCGATCCATCCCGATCATGGCCTTCTTCGACAAGGACTGGAACGAGATCGGGCGCTGGATCGAGCGGCCCTCCGCCGCCACGCAGCGCGCGTTCGCCATCCGCGCCGCGACGCTCGACGTGGCACCTCCCGACCAGCAAGACGCGGCGATGATCGAGTTTCGCAAGCAGGTCCAGGCCGGCTACGACGCCCCCAACAGCCTCTGGCGGGACTCCGTGAGGGAGGTGCGGCAGGTGCTGGAGACGCGATTGGCGCTCGCGGCCAAGAAGTAGCCTCGCCGGAGGTCGCCATGCGTCGCTCGGTGATCGCGTTCCTCGCCGCCCTGGTCCTGCTGTCGCCGGCCGCCGGGGCCGAGACCGCCATTCAGGCCTACGTCTTGCCCGCCGGCGGCGGTCCGCACGACGTCGCCGTCGGTGCCGACGGCATCGTCTGGTACACCGCCCAGCGCAGCGGTCAGCTCGGCCGACTCGACCCCGCGACGGGCAAGGTCGATCTCATCCCGCTCGGCGCGGGGGCAGCCCCGCACGGCGTGATCATCGGGCCGGACGGCGCGCCGTGGATCACGGAAGGCGGCACCAACGCCATCGTCCGCGTCGACCCGCGGACCCGCGCGGTGAAGCGCTGGGCGCTGCCCGACGCGCGGGGCTGGGTGAACCTCAACACCGCGACCTTCGACAAGCGCGGCCGCGTCTGGTTCACCGGCCAGAGCGGTGTCTACGGCCGGCTCGATCCCAAGACCGGCGCCATGCAGGTCTGGGACGCGCCGCGCGGCCGGGGCCCCTACGGCATCACGACGACGCCGGACGGCGCCGTCTATTACGCCTCGCTCGCCGGTAGCCACATTGCGCGCGTCGACCTCGACAGCGGGGCCGCCACGCTCATCGAGCCGCCGACCAGGGACCAGGGCGCGCGGCGGGTGTGGTCGGACTCCACGGGTCGGATCTGGGTCAGCGAATGGAACGCCGGCAACGTGAGCCGCTACGACCCGCGGACCGGGGTCTGGCGGACGTGGAAGCTGCCCGGCGAGCGGCCGCGCGCCTACGCCGTCTACGTCGACGACAAGGACATGGTGTGGCTGAGCGACTGGGGGGCCAACGCCATGGTCCGCTTCGACCCGGGGACCGAGAAGTTCGACGTGTTCCCGAGCGGTCGTGCCGCCAACGTCCGCCAGATCCTCGGCCGGCCGGGAGAGGTGTGGGCGCCGGAGTCCGGCGCCGACCGGCTCGTCGTGTATCGAACGAAGTGACCGTGGACGGGCGGCCTGGCTCCTGGCCGTAGGCCGACGCGAGCGGCGGGTCTCACGTCCGGGAGATCCGGCCGCTCATTCACGCCCGATCTCGAGCATGTGTGCCATCTTCGAGTCCTTGGCGATCGTGGCGGCCGCGATCGAGAGCGTCTGGTTGCCGGCGATCTGGACGAGCCGCGCGTCCAGGGCGAGCTGGTCGCCCCGGTCCGTCACGGTTCCCAGCACGAGAAGGTCCATCCCTGTGCTCCGGGCCAGGACTCTGGCGTTCTCGGGGGTCGAGAGGTCCGAGCGGGTGAGCCCGAGCTGCGCCAGCACCAGTCCAAGGTAGCGGCGCTGCACCCCGATCACTTTTGGGTTCTTCCCCAGCCGCAGGCTCAGCCGCTCGGCGAGGAAGCGACCGAGGTCGCTGACGACGCCGTTCCTGTCCGGGAAGTCCGCGACGGCGAGCTTGAGCTGCCGGCCCTCGGGCAGCCCAGCTTCGAACTGGGCGGCGAGCTGCTCCACCCCCGTGGTCCAGTCCTGTGCACAGGCCGGCGCGGGCGAGCCGAGGAGGGCGGCCTGCAGGGCCAGCGCGACGATCCACACTCCATTTGTCTTCATGGTCCCCTTTCTTGCGATCGCACAGCTATCGCTGAGCGGGTCCTGTCCGCAGCCAGCCCCCCGTGGCTCGCGCCCGGCAGGCGCTGCTGGAAAGACCGCGCACCCGGACCGGTCGAGCCGCGTACCAGGCTCCGCCGGAGGGTGGGGCAGAGCCCTGCTCTACCCCGCCGGCCCCGTTCGGACTATACTCTGCTCCGCATGGAAGGCGGAGGCTTCGCCACCAAGATTTCGGGGGCCGAGCGGTCGGCCCCGAGAACCGGAGGAACGCATGACGACGAGTGATCGCCGAGACTTCCTGAAGACCGCGGCCGGTGCCATGGTTCTGGCGGGAGTGGCCGGGAGCGTGTCCAGGGCCTTCGCCCAGGGCAAGATCAAGCCGACGGGGACCGACGTGCTCCTCGTCGTCGACGTCCAGAACTGCTTCGTGCCCGGCGGCAGCCTCGCGGTGAACGGGGGCGACGAGATCGTCCCGATCATCAACCGGCTGGGTACCGCGTTCCAGCACGTGGTCCTGACCCAGGACTGGCACACCCCCGGCCACATCTCGTTCGCGTCGGTCCATCCCGGCAAGAAGCCCTTCGAGACGGTCCAGCTCTCCTACGGCACCCAGGTGCTCTGGCCGGATCACTGCGTCCAGGGCACCGAGGGCGCGGCGCTCCACAAGGACCTCGGGATTCCGCACGCGGAACTGGTCATCCGGAAGGGCTATCGCCAGCAGATGGATTCCTACTCGGCGTTCTACGAGGCCGACGGCAAGACCCCGACCGGGCTCACCGGCTACCTGCGCGAGCGCGGTCTCAAGCACGTCTATCTCGTCGGGCTCGCCACCGATTTCTGTGTCGCCTGGTCGGCTCTCGACGCGCGGAAGGCCGGCTTCGAGGCGTCCGTGATCGAGGACGCCACCCGGGGCATCGACGCGGGCGGCTCCCTCGGCAAGGCCTGGAAGGACATGCTCGGGGCGGGTGTCCGGCGCATCCAGTCGTCCGACGTGGCCGTCTGAGCGTCGCGTCCGCCGGCACGAGCGACTCGTAGCTGAGACAGTGGGCCCCGGGACCCTCGTAGGGGCGCCCGGGGCCCGCTGCGTTTCGCCCGCGCGGCCGGTGCGTCACCGGGACGGTACCCGACCCGGGCGCGTGGGTACCCGTGACGGGCCCAGGATCCCGCAGGTCCACGGGGAGCCGGGACGGCCGAACGAGCGGAGGAGACCGACCACCAGGAGATGAGGATGAAATACGGGCTCCGGATCCCGAGCTTCGCGCTCGGTCCCCGGACGGCGACGCTCGACCAGATGGGCCGCTATCTGCGGCGCGCCGAGGATCTCGGCTTCGAGTCCGCGGTGACGATCGACCACCTGCTGCTGACGCCGCCCGCCTATGCCTGCACCTGGCTCGAGCCGCTGGCCCTCCTGGCGGCGCTGGCCGGCGTCACGCGGACCGTCAAGCTCGGCACGATGGTGCTCGTCCTCCCGCTCCGGAACCCCGTCTACTTCGCCAAGGAGTGGGCCACGCTCGACCTCCTGTCCGGAGGCCGGTCGATCCTCGGGGTCGGCGTCGGCTGGCACGAGGAGGAGTTCGCGCTCATGGGGGTCCCGTACCGGGAGCGCGGCCGGCGCGTGGAGGAGTGCCTCGAGATCATCCAGGCGCTCTGGGCGGGCGACGACGTGACCTACGAGGGGAAGTACTACCGCTTCGAGCACCTCACCGTCGATCCAAAGCCTCTCCAGAAGCCGCATCCGCCGATCTGGATGGGCGGGGGCACCCAGCCGTCCGAGAAGGTCTACAACCAGACCGTGCCGAACATCGACCCGGTGCTCCGGCGGATCGCGCGGTATGCCGAGGTGTGGGTGCCCCATTCCTCGGCGACGCCGCCGATGGTGAAGGGTGACTGGGAGAAGGTCCAGCGGTTCGCGCGAGAGTGCGGGCGGGACCCGCGCACGATCGGCCGCGTCTACTCCAACTTCGTCTGGGTCCTGAAGAACGGGGAGAAGCCGGAGAGCGCGACGCCGCACTTCGAGGCGTTCTCGGGGATGGACCTGGATTACTGGCGAACCTACTACCTGCTGGGCGAGGCCGCTGAAGTGGCCGAGCGGATCCGGGCGCGGATCGACGCGCTCGACGGCGGCGTCGACCAGATCGTGCTGAACCCGCTCGACTGGAGCCTGGAGCAGCTCGAGCTGCTCGCCGGCGAGGTGCTGCCTGCGGTACGTCGGTAGAGCAGTCAAGCGGGTCGAGGACCCGCGGCTCCTCACCGGAGCGGGAGCGTATCTCGACGACGTGCGCCTGGCCTCGCTCTGCGCGGTCGCCTTCGTCCGGAGCGCGCACGCCCACGCCCGCATCCAGCGCATCGATCCCCGCGCGGCCCTCGAGCTGCCCGGCGTCGTGGCCGTGGTGACGGCGGAGGAGCTGCGCGGCCTCGTCGCGCCCCTCGCGCCGCGGCTCGAGGGGCCGGGCTTTCGGCCGACTTCGTGGCCCGCGCTCGCCGACGGCCAGGTGAGCTTCGCGGGCCAGGCCGTGGCCGCGGTGGTCGCGTCGAGCGGCTATCTCGCCGCCGATGCCCGCGAGCTCGTTGACGTCGTGTATGCGCCGCTGCCGCCCCCGGCCCCCGAGGTCCTCTTCCATCGGGAGTTCTCCGCCGGCGACGTCGCGGGCGCCTTCGCCCGGGCGTCGATCGTGGTGCGCGAGACCTTTCGTCACGGCCGGTGCTCCGCCTCGCCCATCGAGCCACGCGGGGTCGTCGCGCGCGTCAGGCCCGACGAGGTGCTCGAGGTCTGGGCCAGCACGCAGACGCCCCACATGCTGCGTGACGTGCTCGCCGCGCACCTCGGGCTTGGCCGCGATCGGGTGCGCGTCATCGTGCCGGACGTGGGCGGCGGCTTCGGCCAGAAGATGCACGTCTTCCCCGAGGACCTGGCCGTGGCGGCGCTCGCGCGTTTCACCGGTCGACCGGTCAAGTGGGTCGAGGAGCGGCGCGAGAACCTCGCCGCCGCGAGTCACGCCCGCGAGCAGGTCGTGGAGGTCGAGGCGGCCGTTTCGGCCGAGGGCGTCGTGCTCGGGCTCCGGGCGCGCCTGACTTCCGACGCCGGTGCCTACCACATCTATCCGCTCACCCAGGCCGTCGAGCCGCTCGGCACGGCGTCCATCCTGCCGGGCCCGTACCACATCGCCGCGTACGCCTACACGGCAACGGCCCTCTCGTCGCCGAAGCCGCCGCTCGGGGCCTGTCGGGGGGTCGGCATGGTGATGGGCGCGTTCGTCATGGAGCGCACGCTCGACCTCATCGCCCTGCGACTCTCGCTCGATCCGGCGGAGGTCCGCCGGCGAAACCTGATTCCACCCGAGGCGTATCCGTACCGCTCGGCCACCGGCCTCGTGTACGACAGCGGCGACTATCCGGCGGCGCTCCGGCAGGCGCTCGAGCGCGTCGGCTACGAGGAGCTTCGGCGCGAGCAGGCGCGGGCGCGCGCGGGGGGGCGCTCTGTCGGCGTCGGCATCGCTTGCTACACCGAGTACACCGGGATGGGCTCGGACACGTACCGCAGCCGGGGGATGGCGGACGTCACGGCCCACGAGGCGGCGACGCTGGGACTCGATGCCGACGGGCGCATCCGCTGCCTCGCCAGCTCGCCCTCGCAGGGGCAGGGCCACGCGACCGCCCAGGCGCAGCTCGTCGCGGACCACCTCGGCGTGCCGATGGACCGGGTCGTCGTCGTCCCCGTCGACACGGCGGTGTCGCCGCACGGGGGCGGGACCTTCGGCAGCCGGGGCGCCGTCTCCTTCGCGGGGAGCGTGCCTCTCGCGGCCGCGGCGCTGAAGCGGAAGATCCTCGGGACCGCCGCGGGTCTCGTCGAGGCAAGCGTCGAGGACCTCGTGCTCGAAGACGGCGTGGTCCGGGTCCGGGGCGTCCCGGAGTCCGCGGTGACACTCGCGCAGATCGCGGGTGCCGCGCCCGGACTGGAGGCCACGGTGCGGGTCGATCCGCCGGGGCCGACGTTTTCGGGGGCCGTGCACGTGGCCGTGGTGGAGGTGGACGCCGAGACCGGGCGGGTCACGGTCGGGAAGTACGTCGTGGTCGAGGACTGTGGTCGGGTGCTGAACCCGCTCATCGTGGAGGGACAGGTGCACGGGGCCGTCGCGCAGGGCATCGGGGAAGCGCTCTTCGAGTCGCTCGTGTACGATGGCGACGGCCAGCTCCTGACGGCCACGCTGATGGACTACGCGCTGCCGGTCGCGAGCTGCCTGCCGTCGTTCGAGGTGGGCCACGTCGAGGTGCCCTCGCCGCTCACGCCTGGCGGCGTCAAGGGCGTGGGCGAAGGCGGGACGATCGGGGCGCCGGCGGCGATCGCCAACGCGGTCGCGGACGCGCTCCGCGACCAGCCACTGCGCATCACCACTCTCCCGATCCGCCCCCACCACCTCGTGCCCCTCCTGGGCTCGTGAACCTTTGCATCCGTCTGGAGTGAAGGATGAGCGAGACGTCTTTCGATTTGGCCCTCGACGGGCACGGCTTACTGCGGGGGCTTCGGGCCCCTGACGAGGAAGTGGGCGCGGCGATTCTGCTCCCAGCACTCGTCCGTTCGCTCGATGCAGAACGGGCGCTCCTCCCCGTAGCTGAGCGTCGTGATGCGCTCTGCCCGGACACCGTGTGCGACGAGGTAGTTCAGCGCGGCTCTCGCCCGGCTCTCGCCAAGGGCGATGTTGTACTGGTTCGTGCCGCGCTCGTCGGCGTGGCCCTCGATCAGGATGAGGTAGGTCGGATTCGACTGGATCCAGTCGACGTTTCCGTCGAGGATCCTCCCGTCTCCCGGGCGGATGGCATGCGAATCAAAATCAAAGTAGATGTCGCGGAGCTTGGCCGTCGCCACGAACTGTCTCGGGTCGGGGCGGGGCGGGGCATTCGCGGGGTTGGGCACCTCGACCCGGCTCGAGCTGGCGCCTCCGCCTGCCGTGTCGGCCGATCCCGCGTCTCCGCCGCTCTTCCCGGCCGGCGCGAGGTTCGCGGGCCCCCCGGCGGCGCCGTCCGTCGAGCCGCCAGTGGAGCCGTCGCTGGCCACCGGCGCCGGCGCTCCACCCGGCGAAGGCACGGATGTCCCCCTCGTCCCGGGCTGCCTGGCGCACCCGATCGCGAGGACAGCCGGCAGCAGGGCGACGAGAAGAGCGATCTGCCATTTTCTCATGACGACCGGTGCCCTCCCTCACCTATCTTACCCGCGAATGAGCTGGTTTCACGCCGACCTTTCTGTGCCGGTCTCCGGCCTGACCGTTGCTATGCTGTACCGACACCCATACACGAAGGGAGGGCCATGATGCGAAAGACGCGGCTGACGCGACTGATTCCGGCCCTTGCGCTCATCGGGGCCGGCTGCGCCACGAAGGCATACGTCCAGCAGACGGTCTCCCAGAGCCAGACCCGGCTGAACGCGTCCATCGATCAGCAGGGCCAGCGCGTCGATGACCAGGCCCGGCGGGTGGGCGAGCAGGCGTCGCGAGTCGACGCTCAGGGCAAGCAGGTCGAGGGCGTGACCGGGCGCGTCGGCAAGGTCGAGACCTCCGTGGACGAGGTCAAGGGTGTGGCCCGCAGCGCCGCGACGAAGGCCGACGAGGCCAGCGCCCGGGCCGAGGAGGCACACCGCCGGGCGTCCAGGCTCCTCACGAGCCACTACAAGCGGAAGCCGGTGGAGACGATCCAGGTCTACTTCGGCGTGGACCGCGCGGATCTGAACGACGCCGCGCAGACCGGGCTCACCGGCGTGGTCAGGGAGATGACCGAAAACCGCGAGCTGGTCGCGGACCTCGAGGGCTACGCGGATTCACGCGGGAGCGCCCGGCACAACCTGCAGCTCAGCGAGCGGCGCGTCGCCGCGGTGCGGCGCTTCCTCGCGGAGCACGGCATCGAGCTTCCGCGCATCAACTGGATCGGGATGGGCGCGGTACCGGACCGCAGCTCCAGGGGAGACCGGGCCAAGAACCGCCGGGTGACCGTGCGGCTTCTCCTCCCGGACGACGGGATGACGGCGAGTCCGACCCCGGCCAAGCCGGTGGCCGAGACGCTGTCGGCTGACCGGCCGGCGCCCGAGAAACCCTCGCCCGACATGCCCCCCGCGGGAGACAAGTCGGCGTCCGAGTAATCCCGCGGCGAGCCCGGATGGCCCTTCAGCGGCGGACGGCCGGGCTTCCAGCCAGCGTGTCCTCGACGTCCTGCACGCTGATGGCCGCGATATCCCCCCAGAGCGAGCACTTCAGCGCGGCGACGACAGCCGCCACGTTCACCGCGTCCTGCAGCGGTCGGCCGCGCAGGAGCGACCAGAGGAACCCGGCGACGTAGGCATCGCCGGCGCCGATCGGGTCCACGGCCTGGACCGCGGGCCGGATGGTCGGGCGAACGATCTGACCTCGATCGAGGACGGCCGAGCCGGCCTCACCCTGCATCAACGCCACGGTCGCGTTCCGGGCCAGCAGGGCCAGGGCGGCCAGGACGTCCTCGGCCGCGCCCTCCAGACCGAAGATCGTCCGCGCCTCCTCCGCGCCCACGAAGAGGTAGCGGACTCTCGGGAGCACCTCCAGGATGACCTCGCGCGCCTCGTCGGGCTTCCAGAGCTTCGCTCGGTAGTTCACGTCGAACGAGACGACCTGCGCCTCGCGGAGCGCCTGCTGGAACAGGCCGCGAGGCCCCTCCCCGAGCGCCGGGGTGATGCCGGTCAGGTGCACGAGGCGGGCGCGACGGACCGGCTCCCAGTCGACCTCTTCGGGGCGCAGGCGGGAGAGCGCCGAGTCGCGGCGGTCGTACAGGACGCGGATCGGGCGCGGCGGTGCGCCGTACTCGATGAAGTAGAGACCGAGGCGCGCATCCTCCAGCATGCGCACGTAAGCGCAGTCGACGCCGTGGGAGGTGAGCTCCCGCCGAACCCGCTCGCCCCACGCGTTGGCAGGCAGCGCGGAGATCCAGGCCGTCCTGAGCCCGAGGCGGGCGCAGGTGGCGGCGACGTTTCCCTCCGCGCCGCCGATCTGGAGGTCGAGCTGCCGAGCGGTCTCGAACCGGGCCGGCGACGGGATCGACAGCCGGAGCAGCACCTCCCCGAGCGTCACGAGATCGTGCATGGATGACTCCCGCCCGTGCGCGGCGTGGCGGACTCGACCACCGCACCCGGGCTGTCCCTCAGGCCATCGGTCCGCCGGCGATGCGCTCGAGGATCGAGATGGGCGCCTTGTCGGGAAGCGCCAGGGACTCGCGCGCGATGATGAACGTCTGCTCCAGGGCGTACTGCCCGCTCAGGGCCGCGTGGCTGACCAGATCCGTGAAGACGATCCAGGTCGAGCCGGGCGGGAACGCATGCCGCTCCTTGCGGCCGGTCTCCTGGTAGGCCTGGTTCTCCTTCATGAAGTGGTGAAAGCCGAGCATGAACTCGTCGTAGGGCGGGCGGACCGTGACGGGCAGTCCGGCCGCGCCGGCGACACGGCGCAGACGCCGCCCGACGCCGCCCCGCCGGGCCCGGCCGAGCAATCCCGAGGAAATCGCGTACTGCTCCGCCAGGCGCTCGAAGGTGTCGCCGGTCAGCCACACGCGCGGCGCGCTCCGGTTGATGTTGGTGAAGACGCGCAGGATCCGATCGCCGTGACAGGGACGGGTGGGAAAGGAGTCGACGTGGAGGAGATCGTTCCGCGCGCGCTGCGAGAGCCTGCGTCCCGCCTCTTCCTGCGGGCGGAAGCTGGCGTAGTCTTGGTGCCACGTTCGCGCGTAGCGGGGAAGCAGAGTTGCCGTGAACCTGACCACCCGCGCGGAGTAGTCACGCAGCGCCTGGCGCAGGCGCTCGGCGTCCCGGGCGTCCTGCTTCACGAAGCCGGTGACCCGGTCGTCCTGGGGCCGGTAGGCGATGTTCTTGTGGTAGCCCGTGCCGGCCTGGCGCTGCGTCAGCAGGAAGGCCCGGTCCGCCTCCGGCAGCTCGAACGGCGTCCGCGGGAAGAAGAGGATGTTGCCCTCCTCGAGGGAGCGGTGATACTCGACGGGGGAGACCCCCGCCGGCGGAACGGTCTCAATGGTGATCAGTGGCACGGATCGTCCTCCTGTGCGCCGCGGCGGCAGTGGGACGCCGAAGAGGCCGCCCGTTTCGCGGCCGCGACCGGGGAGCGCCTCCTCGGCCGTCGTGCCGGCGCGCTCGGCGCTCCTGATTAGACGCCGGGGGTGTTCTCGTACGCAAGGGCGTTGGCCGTGCGCCGGTGTCAGGATCGCGCGTGACTGCCGAAGGCGGGGAACACGCTATAGTGGGGTCGCTCGGCCCGAATACCGTTCGGGAACGAATACACGGCGAACCGGGTCAGCGGAGGCGCTCATGCGAATGCGGGACAAGGTGGCGATCGTGACGGGGGGCGGGTCGGGGATCGGGCGAGCGACGGCGCTCCGGCTCGCGGCTGAAGGCGCGGCGCTGGTGTGCGTGGACGTCTCGATCGACGGCGCCCGGGACACGGCGAAGGCGATCGAGGCCGCGGGCGGGCAGGCCCTGGCGCTCGCCGTCGACGTCACCGACGAGGCGGCGTGCCGGCGCATGGTGGAGGAGACCCTCGCCCGCTATCGCCGGCTGACGACGCTGGTGAACTCGGCCGGCGTGCGTCCGGTGGCGCCCGACCCCGGGCCACCGGCGGCGGAGTGGCGGCGGGTCGTCGAGGTGAATCTGACGGGGACCTACCTGGCTTCGCTCGCGGCGCTTCCCGCGCTCGAGGCCGGCGGCGCCGGGTCCATCACGAACCTCGCGTCCATCTACGGACTCGTGGGCGGCTCCATGGCCCCGTCCTACGCCGCGTCCAAGGGTGGCGTCGCGAACCTCACGCGCCAGATGGCGCTCAACTGGGCGCCGGGCGTGCGGGTGAATTGCGTCTGTCCCGGCGTGATCGAGACGCCCATGACCGCGGAGCTCCGCCGCGACCCGGCGTGGTCCGAGACCGTGCTCCGGAAGTATCCGCTCGGGCGCTTCGGCCAGCCGGAGGAGATCGCCGCCGCGATCCTCTTTCTCGCGAGCGATGAGGCGGCCTACGTGACCGGTGTCGCGTTGCCGGTCGACGGCGGATACACGGCCATCTGACGCGGGCGCGGCCGTGGACTACGTCGAGGCCACGTCGCCTGCGCGCTTGGCGAGCGTCCGGGACCGTCGAGCGCGCGCTCTTCCTGGAGCTGACTCTGTCCTGAACCGCCCCCGGGGTGGCCCCGCCCGCCTCCCGCACCGGCGCGCCCCGGGGGCGGCTACTCGACGATCTTCTTCTCGCGGAGGGCGCGGACTTCCTCGGCGGTCAGACCGAGCGAGGCGAGGGTGTCGTCGGTGTGCTCGCCCCGCCGGGGCGCGGCCTGGCGGACCTGGCCGGGCGTCTCCGACAGCTTGATCGCGACGCCGAACTGCTTGATCGTCCCGTGCCGGGGATGCTCGACCTCCACGACCATCTGGCGCTCGATGATCTGGGGGTCGCGCACCACCTCGTCCACGTCGTAGACCTTGCCCACGCAGACGTCGGCGCCGACGAGCCGGTCGTACCACTCGTCGCGATCCCGCGTGCGGATGATCCCCTCGATCTCCCGCCGCACCGCGTCCTCCTCGGCGTTGGCCGCGCGGACGAACTGGTCCGGCTGGCGCGCGAAGCGGGCGAACTCCGGGCGGTCGATCGCGCGGCAGAAGTTCTCCCAGAGCCACGGCTCGGTACAGCCGATGGTGAGCAGCTTGCCGTCCCGGGTCTCGTAGATCGCGTAGTAGGGATACGAGCCGCCGAGAAAGCCCTCGCCGCGCCGCGGCGCGACGCCGTCGCTGAAGAAGTAGCGCATGTTCGGGGTGGCGGCGAGCAGGGCCACCGTCGTGTCGAGGTACGAGATGTCGACGTGCTGGCCGCGGCCCGTGCGCTCGCGCGCGAAGAGGGCGAGGGCGACGCCGAGGGCGCCGTGCAGGCTCGCGCCCGCGTAGTCGGCGATGATGTTGAGGGGGATCGCGGGCTTGCGGTCGGGCTCACCGATGAGGCCGAGGACACCGGCCAGCGACAGGTAGTTCATGTCGTGGGCCGGGTAGTCGCGGTACGGTCCGGTCTGGCCGAATCCCGAGAGCGAGCAGTAGATGATCCGCGGATTGATCCCCCGGATGGTCTCGTAGTCGCCGCCGAGCCGCTTCATCACCCCCGGGCGGAAGCCCTCGACGATCACGTCGGCCGCCGCCGCCAGCCGCCGGAAGATCGCCTGCCCCTCCGGCGCCTTGAGGTTGAGGGCGAGGCTCTTCTTGTTGCGGTTGACGAAGGCGAAGGCGGCGCGCCGGTCGTCCTCCGCGGCGTCCTGTGGCGTCTCGATCTTCAACACCTCCGCGCCCATGTCCGCGAGCAACATCGTGCAGAACTCGCCCGGGGCCACCCGCGCGAGCTCGAGGACCCTGATCCCGTCGAGCGCTCTCACGTCCATTCGCGTCACTCCTCTCGGTGCGGTCCCGAGGCGGCGGCTCCGGCGGGCAGGGTCGAGTCACGGACCCCGTCGCCGTCATGGGATGGGTGCTGACGTGCCGGTCTCGCGCTCATCCCGGATGGTGCCGCCGGCTCAGCGGTAGAACTCGGGCGACTGCCTGACGCCCCGCCAGAAGACCGGGTCGTGTCCCGGGAAGATGCGGCCGTGGATCAGGCGCGCCAGCGTCTTGAGGCGCTTGATCGAGTGGAGCGCCTGTGCCGGGTTCCAGACGACCCCCGGCACGCGCTCGGCATCGATGTGCTCTTGCCAGTAGCATGAGTCGCCCGCGAGGATCACGGGGCCGGTCGCGGGCAGCTCGACCAGCAGGGACTGGTGGCCCGGCGTGTGCCCCTCGGTGCGGAGGGCGGTGACGCCCGGCACCAGCTCGGTGTCGCCGTCGAGACGCCTCCAGCGGTAACCGGGCAGATCGAAGTTCTTGCGGTAGTAGAAGCTCTCGAGGAAGGGCGCCGGGTACAGCGCGGCGGCGTACTCGTCCTTCTGGACGACCAGTTCCGAGTTCGGGAACAGCTCGGCGCCGCCCGCGTGATCGAAGTGCAGGTGCGAGAGCACGACCAGGTCGATGTCGTTGGGCCGGAGACCGAGGGCGTCGAGCCGATGCACGAGCAGGTCGGCGTCGTCGAACCTCGCCAGCGGGTCGGAGCGCTTCAGACCCCGCACGGCGCGCGGCGACACGCCCGTGTCGAAGAGGAGCACCCCGTCCGTGGTCTTGACGAGGTAGCAGGCGACCGGAACCGGGATCCGCTCGGCGGATCGCTCACCGTAGAAGAGGCCCGATTTCTCGAAGCCGAGGAACCCGTTCTGGAGCGCGTACAGCCCGACGACCGCCATGGCGCCGGCCCGGGCCTCAGACCGAGCGCGCGGCCGACCTGGCGGCGCGCGAGGTCGGGACCGTCGCCGGGTCGTAAACCCAGATCTTGCTCGCCGCCGCGAGACCGATCGTGACGATGCGCCCCTCGATCTGGAAGGCCACCGTGCCGGCGTACGGCGCCACCTCCGTGACCGTCAGCGCCGTGCCGGGGCGGACACCGTTGTCCCAGAGGAACTTGAGCAGCTGCCGGTCCGCCTCGCCTTCCTCGGTGATGCGGTCGATGGCCAGCTCCTGGCCGACCGTCGCCTCGGCGAGCGAGAAGTGGTGATGGGCCGGATGGGTGTGCTCCATGCCCGGGATCGGGTTGCCGTGAGGGCAGGTGCTCGGCATCCCGAGCAGCGTCGCCAGCTTCTCCTCGACGATGGGCGAGATCGCGTGCTCCAGGCGGTGGGCCTCGTCGTGGGCGCCCGCCCAGTCGATACCGAGCACGTCCGTCAGCCAGCGCTCGATGAGGCGGTGACGGCGCGCCATCGTCTCGGCGATCGAGAGCCCCCGGGGGGTGAGGCGGATCTCGTGCTTGGGCGTGAGCTTGATGTACCCCTCGCGCTGCATCCGCCGCAGGGCCTCGGTGATCGACGGCGGCGAGAGCTTCATGTGCCGGGCGAGACGGGCGCCGATGACCGGCTTCTGGGTGCCCCCGAGGTCGTAGATCGCGGCGAGGTAGTCCTGGATCGCCGGGGTTTCCATCGCGCCCACTATACCGGTCCCCTCCCGGAGGTTCAACGTCGATGGCCCGAAGTTGACCCGAAGTCGCCGCGAAGTCGCCGCGAAGTCGCCGGATGTCCCTCCCGAGTGCGGGTCCCCTCTGAAAGACAATGAGGTTGACAGAACCTATTTGGTTAGGGCAACCTAATGACGTGCCGGGGCCTGGACAGGGCCCGGGACACGGGGAGGCGGCGGATGGTGAGGGCGATCCGGCGGGTGGGCGTGGCAGGGCTCGCGGCGGTGCTGTGCGTGGCCGGGATCGTCGCGACGGGCGCGCGCGCGGCGGACCCGCCGAAGGAGATCGCCGTCACGATCGAGGGGAACCGCTTCAGTCCGGCCGAGATCACCGTCGCCGCCGGGGCGCCGTTCGTCCTCGTGATCACCAACAAGGACACGACTTCGGAAGAGTTCGAGAGCCGGGAGCTCCGGATCGAGAAGATCATCCCCGGGGGCAAGACCGTCCGGATCAGGATCGCCGCCCTCAAGAAGGGGGCGTACCCCTTCTTCGGCGACTTCCACACCAGGACGGCCCAGGGCCGGATCGTCGCGGAGTAGCTCATGCTGCCGACCTTCGTGGTGGTGCTCCGTGAGGCATTCGAGGCCGCGCTGCTGCTGGGGATCGTCTACACGTACCTGCAGAAGATCGGCCGCCCGCAGCACTACCGCTACGTCACCCTGGGCTCCCTGGCCGGCGTGGCCGCGAGCATCGCCGTCGGCGTCGCGGTCAGCTACCTGTCCGGGCCGCTGCTCGACCTCGGCCCCGATCTCGTGGGTGCGGCGATCCTCTTCGCGTCGGTCGGCGTGCTGACCTGGATGCTGGTCTGGATGCGCCGGCACGCGCGGGCGATCAGGGGCGACGTGCAGCGGCGGATCGACGAGGCCGAGACGACGCGCCAGCTCTGGGTGATCGGCGCCGTCGCGTTCACCGGCGTCTTCCGGGAGGGCGCGGAGACCGTGCTCTTCCTCTGGGGCCTGGTGGCCCAGGCCGCGGGGGGCGGGGGCTGGGCGAGTCTCGCGGGCGGCGCGCTCGGCGTGGCGACCGCGGCCGTGCTCGCGGTCCTGATCTTCAACGGCTCGAGGACGGTGAGCCTTCCGAAGTTCTTCGCGGCGACCTCCCTCGTGCTCCTGCTCCTCGCGGCCGGGCTCTTCAGCGCCGGCATCGGGCGACTGCAGGGGCTCGGCCTGCTTCCACTGACCGCGGAGCTGTGGGACACGTCGTCGATCCTCGGCGACCACAGCCCCCTGGGCATGCTGCTCGCCGGCCTCGCCGGCTACCGCTCCCGGCCGACCCTGCTCGAGTTCGGTGCCTGGGTGCTGTACCTCCTCGTCGCGGGCTCTCTGCTCTTCGGGTACCGGGCGGAGCGCCAAGCGCCGGCCCAGTCGGCCGCGGCGACCGGCACCGCGTCGTCCGGAAGCCGGTGATGTCCCCACTCCCGGGGGGCCCTCCTTCGGCAGTCGTCCCGGTCAGCGGGACGAGGCGTGTGGGGGAACCATGATCGTCTGCGTCTGTCGCATCGTGTCCGACCACGCTATCCTCACGGCCATCGCCGGCGGCGCCGGCACGACGGAGGAGGTCCTCGCCGCCTGCCGCGCCGGAACCGCGTGTGGGGCCTGCGTCCCCCAGGTTGAGCGTATGATCGAGGAGGCGTGCGTCCCGGCGCTGCGGTGACGCCCGGGCGTTCCCATACCTCGACCGCGGGGGGAGAACCGGCATGAAGGGCCACGAGAAGGTCATCGAGACGCTCAACGCGGTGCTGACGGCCGAGCTGACCGCGATCAACCAGTACTACCTCCACGCGCGCATGTGCGAGAACTGGGGGTACGAGCGGCTGTGGAAGAAGATCCGCGCGGAGGCGATCGGCGAGATGAAGCATGCCGACGTGCTGATCGACCGGATCCTCTACCTCGAGGGTCTGCCGAATCTCCAGCGGCTCGGCAAGGTCAACGTCGGCCAGACGGTGCCCGAGCAGCTGCGCCTCGATCTGGGCGTGGAGAAGGCAGCGCTCACGGTGCTGAACGACGGCATCGAGCTCTGCCGGAGCCTCGGCGACAACGGCAGCCGGGAGCTGCTCGAGCGGATCCTCCACGACGAGGAGGAGCACACCGACTGGATCGAGGCCCAGCTGGGCCTGATCGGCCAGGTCGGCGAGGCCGACTATCTGGCCCAGCAGATCAGGTCGGAGGAGTAGCGGGCCGGCTCACGGCAGACGGGAAGGCGACAGCCACCGGCCAAGGTTTTCGCGGGCTCAGCCGGCGGCCCCGGGCGTCTGGGTGTTCGGGAGCCCGGTCGTCAGCGGCCCGGCTTCATTGCGGCACCCCCGTCCGGCACCTCGAGCGACATCCGGGGGGCTCGCCTGGTGTTCACGCCGTTCCTCTTGGAGGAGATGCCGTGCAGGCGGATCGACGACGGTTTCTGGCGGGACTGGCCGGCGGTGTCGGCGGGATGCTCCTGACCCTGCGCTCACCCGCCGCGGCGCACGCCGGGCAGGAGCCGAGGACCGTGGTGCTCGGACGGCTCATGCTCGGCACGCTCGTCGAGAGCGAGGCGTGTCATCCGGACCTCTCGGGGGCGCGGGAGGCGCTTCGCGCCGGCTTCGATCGCATCGACGGCGTCGACCGGCTGATGAGCATCTTCCGCTCCGACAGCGAGGTGAGCCGCATCAGCGTGGCGGCCGGGGCCCACTCGGTGCCCGTGAGCGCGGAGACCTGGGAAGTCCTGCGCGAGGCCCGCGAGCTCGGCGTCCGGACCGGCGGGGCGCTCGACGTCACGATCCTTCCCCTCATGCGCCTGTGGTCGAGGGCCGCCGGCGAGGACCGTCTTCCCGCCCCTCGCGATCTCGACCGCGCCGCGCGGGGCGTCGGGTTCAGGGACCTCGTTCTCGACGCCGGCACCCGTTCGGTGGCCCTCCGGCAGCCGGGTGCCGGTATTGACCTCGGGGGCATCGCGAAGGGCTACGCCGTCGACGCGGCCGTGGAGGCGCTCCGGGCACGCGGCGTGAGGAGCGGGATCGTCAACGCCGGCGGGGATCTCCGGGTCCTTGGAAGGGGGCCGGGCGGGAGTCCCTGGCGGATCGGCCTGCGGCATCCGCTCCGGCCCGAGACCCTCCTGCTCTCGCTCGCGGTCGAGGACGAGGGCGTGGCCACGTCCGGAAACTACTTCCGCTACTTCGAGATCGCGGGTCGCCGGTACGGTCACGTGCTCGACCCGCGTACGGGCACCCCGGCCGAGACGGCCCTGAGCGTCACGGTCGTCGCGCCCCACGCGATGCGGGCCGACGGGCTGGCGACGGGCGCCCTCGTGCGCGGCGCCAGCGGCGCGCTCGACGTCATCGGCGCGATCGGGGTCGAGGGAATCGTCGTCACCGAGCGGACGGGGCATCCCGGCCGGGTCGTCGTCCACGTGACGCCCGGGCTCCGCGGGCGATTGGACCTCCTGGATTCCACGGCCGTCGTCACCGGGTGACGGCCATGCCACCGATGGGCGGGGTTCTCCTGCCTTCTACCGCCGGAGAATCGGGTCTGTGAGAGCCCACCGACACGCGAGGGCTGCGGCGGCAGCGCGGCCAGAACCGAGTCGAACGAGGAGCGGAAAGATGAATCGGAGAACCATTCGAGTGATCTGCGCGGTGGGGCTCGTGGCGGTGGGAGCCGGTCTCGCGGGCCGCGTCGAGGCGAAGGTCTTCTATTCCAGGGACGAGGCGCTCCGCGCGGCCTTTCCGGACGCCGAGACCGTCGAGAAGGAGACGCTCCTGCTCACGGAGGAGCAGGCCAGGCAGGTCGAGGGCCTGTCGAAGGTCAAGGTCGAGTCCCGCATGGTCACGCTGCACGTCGGCAAGCGGGGCCAGAAGGTCCTCGGGTACGCGATGATCGACATCCACGTGGTGCGCACCCAGCCCGAGGCGATCATGACCGTGCTCAGCCCGGACGGGGTGGTCGACTCCACGATGATCCTGGCGTTTCACGAGCCTCTGGATTATCTTCCTCCGGGTCGCTGGTTGAAGCAGTTCATCAGGAGGACGCTGGCGCCGGATCTCGCGCTGGGCCAGGGCATCGCCGCGATCAGCGGCGCCACCCTGAGCGCGATCGGGATCACCGACAGCGTGCGGAGGGCTCTCGCCGTGTACCAGGTGATGATCGTGCCCAAGAAGCGCTGATGCGGTTCACCGTCACAGGGGAGTGGAAGCGGAACTCCCTTCTCCGGCTGATCATCGTGTCCTTCTTGATCTACGGTGTCGCGCTCTGGGTCACCAACGCGCTGCTCTACTTCCAGAAGATGGGACTGACCTACCAGTCGGTCTCCGAGTACTACCTCGGGTCCGAAGCCCGCTTCCTCCAGCCCCGCAGCTATCAGGGGCTGCTCGAAATCACCCACTTCCACCTGTTCGCCATGGGGATCTTCATCCTGACCATGGCGCACCTGCTGCTCTTCGTGCCCCTGCGAGCCCGGACGAAGCTCTGGGTGATCTGCCTCTCGTTCCTGGCGGGCCTGGCCGACGAGGGCGCGGGCTGGCTGACGCGCTTCGCGCACCCGGCCTTCGCCTACGCCAAGATCGGCGCCTTCCTGCTGCTGCAGACGACGCTGGCCGTCCTGCTCGTCGCGGTCGCGGTCGCCGCCTTCGGCAGCTTCCGGAACGCCTACACCGACGATCTCTCCCCCGCCGCCGCGGCGCCCACCCGATCGAGACGGTCCAGGCGCTGACCGCCGCCGAGGCTCGCTATTCGGCCGCGCCCGGCTCTGTTCCGCCCCTGGGAACAACCTACGCTTACTTCGCACTTTGCGATACGGTAGGCCGGTCATTTCCAAATGGGCTAGGACACCGACCGCCCCCAGGAGCCGAACTCCGCGGTGACGATGAGCGTGGTTCCCCCCCTCCGGGGGGCACCTCACCGCACGCGATACGCCCCCCCGCAGCAATGGACGTCGAGCGAGGAACGATCGACACGGGTCCTCACCCGAACGTGTCCCATCTCGCCGCGGATCACGCGGCGGTTCCGCGCGACCTGGTTTGCCATCTTCTCCACGGCGCTTGACCGGCGGGAAGGGCTCGTTCCCCCTGGCCTCGATGTGCAATACAGATCCGCCGTGTGCGCGAGGAGCCGATCGATGTCGGCGTCCGTCGGGAGGAAGGTGCCGCCCGCCGCGAACGGGGTCAGCAGGGCATGGGCTCTGTCAACGAGCATCTGCTGCCACACGGCCTCGCTATGGGCGTTCCCCGAACCATGGTGTGGCACCTTGAAGACCTGAGCCCGGCCCGGCGGGCGGCTGGGGGCGTTGATGATCGCCCGCCACCCCAGCGTCTCGCTTCCGCTCTCCTCCAGGTCGGAGCCCAGCAACAACCGCACCTCTCCCACAACGACCCAGAGGGCGACCGCCACCTGGTTCGGAGAGAGGGCAACGGCGCGACGCTTTGGCTGCCCGACTTGGGGGAGGGATTGGGCCATCTCGCGCCACGAGAGGCGCAGCGCCCCGTCAGAAGGGCTGAGGGCGTGAATCTCCGCTGCGCACGCGGAGGTGGACACCTCTCGGCGCAGGAGGCAGGTGTTCTCCTTCGCGAGGCGCGGTGCAGCGGATCCCCGTCGCGTTGGACCGGATACGCGGTCCTCGACGATCTGGAGGATGTCGCGGAACTCGCCCGTGCCCGGGGACTCCATCAGAGTCCGCGGGGCAGCGGCGACCATTTCGAGGAAGTCCGGGGACGTGAGGGCTGCCGAGCAGCTCACCGCCGCCGAGCGGGCTTCTCGGAACAACCGCGAAGCTCCCTGAATGTGATCGTCGTGCCAGTGTGTGATTACCACCAGCCTGACCGCATCGGCGACATCGACGCCCACTTCGCCCAGGTACTCGATGGCCACCGGACGCCGGGTCACTCGGTCGATGCAGGAGTCCACCACCACCCACTCGCCAGCGCCGAGGTGGAGGACGACGCATTCACCGACACCAGGACCGAAGAGGGAAACTTCGAGCTCGTCGGCAGCAGGGGGTGCGTGAGCGTCAGGAGTTGGGGGCAAGGAGCTTCTGGAGCCTCTCGGCGTCAGCCCTGACTCGGCGCAGCTCGCTCTCGCTCCAGGCTGGCAGGCGCCGAAGACGAAGCATCGATACCGTCTTCCGTGTGCCCGTGGGGGTCACCTCATACCCGATCGTCCAGTAGAAAACCCCACCGGGCACAAGAAGGGATCGATCTGGATCTGGAACTTCCTCGATCGGAAATGAAGCTTCCTCCTCCGGCCGCGTAGGGTGGGTCAGGTCACGGAGCACCGCGACGAACTCCTCGGCATTCACTCTCGTGACTGTCCCCTCCCACTGCTGCAGCAAGATGAAACGCTGCCTTGCCTCCGGTGCGCGAGGGATCCGGACCACCCTGGAGGGCTCGAAGGGGGAGAGGCTCTCCGTTGTGGCGCCGTTACGCTGGCCCGGGACGAACGGTTCGTGCTCCTGTGGCGATCCCGAGGGAATGATGAACCTCCGACGGCCGACAGCCACATCCTGACTGCGTGCCGGGGGCCCGGACCCCAGGCTCATGGTGTCTTCCCGTTCGGCCTGGAACGTGTCGAGGGGGTTGGTTATCGCCAGCAACTCAATACTCCTGTGCGAGCAGGTGTTCGGCGACAGACCTCGCGTAGTCTTGCGCCGCCCTCCATGATCCGGCCATCGTCGCCACGAGCCTGTGCCCGGCGTCGGCGCCCGAAAGTTCGTAGTGTTCGTTCGTGGTGAAGAAGATACCGGGATGGACCCGCGGTGACGGTTCCACCTTCACCTGAATCCTCGCGTCCGGCGCGTCCGCTCTTGCTCCCTCCATGGTCAGCGAACGCAGGCCGGGCCTGGAGAGAGTCGCCTTCCAGGGCAACTTCGGGGCCAGCAGGTCTCCGAACCGATGCCAGCGCTCTTCGGACTCCACCTTATAGTGGAGAAATCGATTGAGACCCATCTTGTCGAATGGGGTGTGCTCGAGAAGAGTGAAGATCGACCCTACCAAATCTCGAAGGACGTCAGCATGCGCGGCGTCTTCCGTGGACGCCTCGAAACGGTCTGTCGTCACCTGAAGCCGCAGCCAGTCCACCGTGAAGGACGCCACTTCGGGAGCGAACACGAGTCCCTGCGCGTGCTCCGCCTCCTCCTGCCGGATCAACGACTGAGCGGCCAACCATGCAGGCTGAAAGATGGCCGGATTGAACCGGCCGAGCAGGACTACGCTTGATCCGTCGATCGCCAGCGAAAAGCTTGGCACCGGCCTGCCCTTCCAGGAGTGATCTCCATCCGCCGCGTTATCTGCGACGAGGGGAACAAGCATAGCTCTAAGACCCTACACGGACAAGAGTATCAACGTCCACCTGGACCAACGACATGGAACCAAGCGTACGGGCGCCACGTGGGGAGTGAATCGCGTGGGCAGCGCAAGCCCCGCGACCAGCGCGATGGCGATGCCGAGGCCGCTTCTGACAAAGGCGGCGCGGTACCCCCATCGTTGGGCTGCGAGGCCACCGAGGAATGGTCCGATGGCGATCGCTCCGTAGTGCGCCGTCGAATACCACGTGTAGGCACGGCCGGCCGCAGCCGGTGCTGCCGCGTCGCTGACCGCCGCCGAGGCTAGCGCCCCGCCTCCCCGGCGATGCCGGAGGTCTTCAGTGTCCCGCCAGCGCCTCCGAGAGCTTCGCCAGGAGTAATCGATCAGCGTGAAGTAGTCCTTGGCCTCGGGCGCGCCCCCAGGTGCGCGGGAAGGTTCAGCGCCCTGATCGGCTTTTCCCCCCTGGCGCTGTCCCGCTTGCGGCTCAGAAGAGCGGTGTCGAGATGTCACCCCACAGCACGTGGGGCGGCGGGGTGTCGATCCCGGTGATCGCGCCCGTCTGGGTATTCACGCGAACCACGACGATCGGCTCGCGCCCGTACGCCCTCTTGACGATCACCTCGCCCTTCGCGTCAGGATCGTGACTCCGCACCCGTGTGAAGAGCACGCGGTAGCGGGTCCGGTCGAAGTCGAAGGGGACGTGGTGCCCACGGTCGGTTGCGGGGTGGCCCCCGGGCGAAGGGGGATCGAGCGGAAGGTCGGCGATCGTCCAGGCCTCAGGGAGGACGTACACGAGGAGCTTGGCCCCCCGCCCGTCGGCGCCGATCCGGTCGCGGGCCTCCGCTCCGGACGTCACCACGCGGACCGCCGCGCGAAGTTCCCCGTCCGGAAGACGCGCGGGCGAGAGCACGGCCATGTCCTCGGTGTAGAACGTCGACAGACGCCGGAGCGCATGGTCCCGCACCCGATACCCCAGCCCGACGCTCGCGGCCACGACGACGAGCCAGAGGACCAGCCTCGCCAGCACTCGCTGCTCGCCTGGCGGTGGCCACGGGATCAACCGCCGGAGCGGGCGCGGCAGGAACAGGCCCGTCCGCCGCTGGTACGCCCGGTAGGCCTCGCCGAACTTCTCGAGACAACGGGTCTCCTCCCAGCCGGCAAGGAGCTCGTAGAGGAACAGCATCGTCAGGTACGCGACCAGCACGAGGACCCGGGGCCAGACGAGAAAGGCGCCGAGTCCGATGATCGCGAGCGCGAGGTATTGCGGGTGGCGGGCGACCCGATAGAGCCCGCCCGTGACGAGTCCCCGGCCTCGGATCTTCGCCCCGTACAACTGGACGAAGCCGAGGGCGAACAGCACCACGCCAAGGAGCACGAGCAGCGCTCCCAGATCCGGGAGCGCGTTCAGGAGGGGACTCGAGGTGTAGGAGAAGTGGGGCAGGAGGAAGTCCGTGAGCCAGGCGGTCCACGGCGAACGGTGAAGCACGTTGAGCGCGGGTCCGTAGGCAGTGTAGTAGTAGAGGGCGAACGGGCTGATCATGAAGAGGATCTCGAACACGGCGGCCACGTAGACGATCCACACCGCGGGCACGACGATCACCGCCATGTCGGGTCTCGCGGCGAACGCGCGCCTGGTGAGCGCGTCCGGGTCTCGGCGAGTGGCGCCGGGGCGAGCCGGCTCGCCGGCCGGGCGGACCTGATAGACGCGGACAAGCTCGGGGATGTTCTTGAGCGCTTGGTCGCCGAGGTCCTCTCCGCTCACCCCCAGCTTGTTCCGCACCTGGTCCCACACGGGAGCGGAGATGCAGACGGCGCCGGGGTCGGCGAGCCGCTCGAGGCGGGCGGCGATGTTGATCCCCTCCCCGTAGATCCGTTCACCCTCCACCATCACGTCTCCGAGGTGGACGCCGATGCGAAACTCCATCCGTCGGTCGGGTGGCACGTCGGCGTTCCTGGCCTCGAGCGTGCGCTGGATCTCGACGGCGCAGCGCGCCGCGTCGAGGGCGCTCGGAAACTCGGCGAGGAGGTTATCACCCGGTGAGTCGACCACCCGCCCCCGATGCTGGCGCACCAGGCCAGCGAGGTGCTCGCGGTGGGCCTGGAGGGTCCGCACCGTCGCCACCTCGTCTTCGGCCATGAGGCGGCTGTAACCGACCGCGTCGGCGCTCAGGATGGCGGCGAGTCTGCGAACGACGGCGTCGTAATCCACGGCTTCGGCCTGGCGCTCGTCAGAGCATCAGCGAGAAGCGAGAGACCGCGTGGCGAGCGCGGATGAAGGGCATGGCGATATTGTACCTGCCTCCCCCACGTCCTGCGGCTCGGCGCGCATCACGCACTTGAGCGCCTCGTTCTCGATCTCTTGTCGAATCCTGGACCTCCCACGAGACGCTGCCGCAGCCCGGTGCGTCGATCGATTCCGGGTGAGGGGGGCCCCGGGGCGCCGCCTGGCGCCCAGGGCTTCACATCGGCGACTCGTTGGGGCAAGATCGTCGCGGGGA
>CAZWXA010000014.1:0-4534 GCA_964637755.1 uncultured bacterium
GTGGGCTGACTCCCGACACGGGGCCCGAGGCCAACGAGATCAACGCCGGGTTCGGTTTCGCCTTCTGATCCAAGGATGCCGCGGGGCCGCGCGACGGCCGACCGGCGGCTACGGCTCCCGCCGCGCCCGCCGGTCGGCCAGTCCGCCGCCGACCTGTCATCTCGCGTCGGCGAGGACCTTGTCGAGGGCACCCTTGACGCGGTCGAGATCCTTCTCGTACTTCACCAGCATCGACAGCGTGGACTCGACGAGTTCCGGATCGAGCTCTCGCGCGTTCAGGATCACGAGCGAACGGGCCCAGTCGATCGACTCCGAGACCGAGGGCGGCTTGCGCAGATCCATCGCCCGGATCCGCTGGACGGCGCTGACCACGGCCGCCGCCAGGCGCTCGGACACCTCCGGCACCTTCAGACGGATGATCTCGAGCTCCTCGGGAGCCGACGGGAAGTCGATGAAGAGGTGCAGGCACCGCCGCTTCAGGCCGTCGGACAGCTCACGGGCGTTGTTCGACGTGAGCACGACGAGCGGGATGTGCTTGGCGTGGATCGTGCCGAGCTCCGGCACCGACACCTGGAAGTCGGAGAGCACCTCGAGCAGGAACGCCTCGAACTCGGGCTCGGCCTTGTCGATCTCGTCGACCAGCAGCACCACCGGGTCGTCGGACTGGATCGCTTGCAGCAGGGGCCGGGGCGAGAGGAAGCGGTACGAGAAGAACGCGTCGTCCTGGCCGGCGATCCTCGACACGGCGTCCGGCAGCGACGGGGCGTCCTTGATCAGCTCGCCGATCCGCTCGCGCAGGAGCTGCGTGTACAGGAGCTGCTTGGCGTACTTCCACTCGTAGAGCGCCTTGCCCTCGTCGAGCCCCTCGTAGCACTGCAGCCGGATGAGGCGGGCGGCGGTGACGTCGGCCAGCGTCTTCGCCAGTTCCGTCTTGCCGACCCCCGCCGGTCCCTCGACGAGCACGGGCCGTCCCATGCGCGTGGCCAGATACACGACCGTTGAGATTCGACGGCTCGCGATGTAGCGCGCGTCGCGAAAGCGCTGCTGGACCTCCTCGACGGAACGAAACATGTCCACTCCTGGGCGCTGGATTGGGGCCCTTTACTGTAGCACGCGACGCATCCCGACCCGCCGCGCCGGCGCCGGGCTCCCGGGCTGTTTCGGGGCTCGCGGTGACCCCATTCCCCCAGCGCCGGGCCGGGCGGAAGCGCGCGGACGCCACGGTGACGACGGTGGCTGTAGAATGACGGCGCATCGCCGACCGCAGCCGGGAGGAACCGAGAGCATGAACAGGCGCGCACGCTTGCGTCAGCTCGTCGAGCAGAAGCACGGTCTGGTCGTCCCGGGAGCGTACGACTGCGTCTCGGCGAGACTGGTCGAGCAGGCGGGCTTTGCCGCCGTCTACATGACCGGCTACGGGACCTCGGCGTCCAGGCTCGGCCTGCCGGACATGGGGTTCGCGGGGCTCACCGACATGGTCGACCAGGCCCGGAACCTGGCGGCAGCGGTCTCGATTCCGCTGATCGCCGACGCGGACACCGGCTACGGCAACGCGCTCACGGTGCGCCGGACCGTGGCCATGTACGAGGGGGCCGGGGTCGCTGCGCTCCACATCGAGGACCAGGTCGCGCCCAAGCGCTGCGGGCACCTCGCGGGCCACCACGTCATCCCGGTCTCCGAATTCGCCGGGAAGATCCGCGCCGCCGTCGAGGCCCGCACGGACCCGGATTGCCTGGTGATCGCCCGGACCGACGCGATCTCGGCCGCGGGCCTCGACGAGGCGCTCCGCAGAGGCGAGGCGGCGCAGAAGGCGGGTGCCGACGTCCTCTTCGTGGAGTCGCCCCGGACGGCGGAGCAGATCGAGCGCGTGGCGCGGGCGTTCGACACGCCGCTCCTGTTCAACTACGTCTCGGGCGGCCGATCGCCACTCCTGCCGTTCAAGACAATCCGCGACCTCGGGTACGCGATCATCCTCCTGCCGGCGGACACGCTTCTGGTCGCGGCCAGGGCCGTCCGGGAGTTCCTGCGGGACGTCGCCGCGCTCGGCGACGTCCTCCCCCTCGCCGGCCGCTCGATGGCCTTCGGCGAGTTCAACGACCTCATCGGTGTCACCGAGCAACTGCGGCTCGGAGAACGGTACGAGTCCGGCGCCTGAGAAGGTGTGAGGAAGGCAGTGGTCAGAGCGGCCCTCGAATGGCGCGGGCGGCGGCTCCTGTCGCCGGCTGCTGTACGCGGAGCCGAGCGCCCGCCGGCGGACTTCGGCGAGCCCTGCAGGAGCCGAACCTGCGGCCATCGGATTCTGCCGGACATGAAGCCGAAGCGCCCCCTGGCTCACCGCCGACGTGTGGTAGGCTTGAGGTGTCATACCCACAAGGAGGCCCCTGAATGCAACCAGAAAAACTCGCCATCGCCGAGGCCGTGGACCGCCTCGCCGACGAGCTGGAGCGTCTGTCCCGCCAGATCCACGACAACCCCGAGCTGGGCTACGAGGAGGTCAGGGCCTGCGGCTGGCTCGGCGACTTTCTCGCCGGGCACGGCTTCACGGTCGAGAAGGGCGTGGCGGGCGTCGACACGGCCTTCCGGGCGACGATCGAGACCGGCGAGGGCCCCACCATCGCGATCCTGTGCGAGTACGACGCCCTGCCCGGGATCGGGCACGCCTGCGGCCACAACGTGATCGCCACCGCCGGCGCGGGTGCGGGAGCGGCGCTCGCGGCCGTGCGGGCCCGCCTCCCGAAGGGCCGCATCCAGGTGATCGGGACTCCGGCCGAGGAGGGCGGCGGCGGCAAGATCAAGCTCATCAAGGCGGGCGTGTTCAAGGACGTCGACTGCGCGATGATGATCCACGGCTTCGATCGCACGATCCTGCACCCGGACCTGCTCGGCATCGTCCGCGCAGCGTTCGAGTTCCGCGGCAAAGCGTCCCACGCGTCGGCCGATCCGTGGGAGGGCGTCAACGCCCTCGACGCCTGCATCCAGACCTTCAACAACGTGGCGATGCTCCGCCAGCAGGTGCGGCCCGACTGCCGGATCCACGGCATCATCACGCACGGGGGGGCCGCCGCCAACATCATCCCCGAGTACGCCGCCGCGATGTTCTACGTGCGTGCCCCCCGGATCGACGCCATGTGGGACCTCTACAAGCGCGTGCTCGCCTGTGCCGAGGGCGCGGCGGCCGCGACCGGTGCCACCCTCACGGTCACCCAGTACGACAACGTCTACGAGCCGCTCCGGCGGAACCAGACGCTCCTCGACCTGTTCGCCGCCAACATGGTCACCGTCGGGCTCAAGGAGGGGGAGCCGGTCCGTGACCGCCTGGGCTCCTCGGACGTCGGCAACGTGAGCCAGGTCGTGCCGGCCATCCAGCCGATGGTGGCGATCGCCTCCGAGGGCATGGCCATTCACACCCGAGAGTTCGCCGAGGCGGCGGTCCGGCCGATGGCCCGCGCGGGACTCCTCGCCGCGGCCAAGACCATGGCGATGACGACCTTCGACCTCCTCGCCGATCCGGTGAGGGTCAGGGCGGCCAAGGACGAGTTCCTCCGCGCGACGTAGCCGCACGATCGATGGCGAGCAAGCGGGCGCGGAGCACGAAGGATCGATGAGGGACGGCGAGCCGAGCTACCGGAGCCTCGTCGACGGCTCGCCGCTCGGCATCCTCGTCATCCGCGCGGACTCCACGATCCTCTTCGCGAACCCGGCCGCCGCCGGAACCTTCGGGTACGGGAGCGCCGTCGACCTGATCGGGCAGTCGACCTCGTGCCTCGTGGCGCCTGACGAGGAGGCGCGGCTGGCCGGTTACCGGGCGGCTCGACTCCGCGACGAGCCCGCCCCCAGCCGCTACGAGGTCCTGGGGCTGCGGAAGGATGGCACGCCCGTCTGGCTCGATGCGCTGGCGTCGCGGGCCGACTGGGACGGCCAGCCCGCTCTCGTCGTCACGGTCTGCGACATCACCGATCGCAAACAGGCCGAGGAGGCGCTGCACCTGCGCGACCGTGCGATCGAGGCGATCTCCGAAGGCATCCTGATCACCGATCCGTCGCAGCCGGACAACCCGATCATCTACGCGAACCCGGCCTTCGAGCGGATCACCGGGTATGCGGGGGGCGAGGTCATGGGGAGGAACTGCCGGTTCCTCCAGGGGCGCGACACGGATCCCGAGGCCGTCGCCGCGATCCGCGCGGCGGTCGCCGAGGCGCGCCCGTTCTCCGGCGAGATCCTGAACTACGGCAAGGACGGAACGGCGTTCTGGAACGCGCTGGCGCTCTCGCCGATCCGGGACGTGTCGGGGCGGGTGACCCACTTCGTCGGCGTGCTGTCCGACGTGACGGACCGGAGACAACTGCAGGAGCAGTTCTGGCGGGGGCAGAAGCTGGAGGCGGTGGGCCGGCTCGCGGGAGGGGTGGCCCACGACTTCAACAACCTCCTCACGGTCATCACGGGCCGGAGCCACCTGCTGCTGAACCGCGTCACCGAGCGCGGCGCCATCCGCCGGGACATCGAGCTGATCGACCAGACCGCCGAGCGCGCCGCC
>CAZWXA010000014.1:4544-6813 GCA_964637755.1 uncultured bacterium
TCGTGGGCGGCGGTGCCGGGGAAGGCGTCAGCGTGGAGACCGTCCGGCCGGGCCCCGCGGCCGCGGTGCACACGTCCATGTGTTGCTGGAGGCGACCGCCGAGCGCGCCGCCTTGCTCACGCGACAGTTGCTGGCCTTCGGCCGGCGGCAGGTGCTCCAGCCGCAGGTGCTGGACCTCAACGAGGTCGTGACGGGCCTGGCCACCCTGCTCCGGCGCCTGATTCGCGAGGACATCGAGCTCGTCCTCCGGCCCGGTCCGGGGCTCGGACGCGTCAAGGCCGATCCGGGCCAGCTCGAGCAGGTCGTGACGAATCTCGCCGTCAACGCCCGGGACGCGATGCCCAACGGGGGGCGGCTCACGCTCGAGATGGCGAACGTGGACCTGGACGACACGTTCGCCGGTGAGAACCCCGGAGCACGGGTGGGGCGGTACGTGATGCTCGCGGTGAGCGACACGGGAGTGGGATTCGACGAGGAGACGCGGTCGAGGATCTTCGAGCCGTTCTTCACGACCAAGGAGGTCGGCAAGGGCACGGGACTCGGGCTGGCCATGGTGTACGGGGTCGTCAAGCAGCACGAGGGCTACATCACCCTCGAGAGCGCCCGCGACGAGGGCGCCACGTTCAGGATCTACCTGCCCCTCGTCGAGGACCCGGCTCGCGCCGGGGGGCCGGGGGCCGGGCTGCCGTCGGCGGAGCGTGGCTCCGCTACCGTGCTGCTCGTCGAGGACCAGGACGACGTGCGGGACGTCGCGGCAGAGATCCTGGAGGTGGCTGGCTACACGGTGCTCCCCGCCGGGACTCCCGGCGAGGCCCTCATCATCGCGCAGAAGCACGCGGGCCCGATCGACCTGCTCGTGACCGACGTCATCATGCCGCAGATGAACGGGCGGGAGCTGGCCGAGCGCCTGAGCACGATCCGCCCGGACATGAAGGTCCTCTACATCTCCGGCTACGCCGACGACGCGATCATCCGGCACGGCGTGCTCGGATTCGGCATCCCCATGGTCTCGAAGCCCTTCAGCCCCGATGCGCTCGCGCGAAAGGTCCGCGAGGTGCTGGGCGCGTCCTGACGGCATCCGCCTGCGGGCGCCGCGTCCGCCGCCAGCCCGTCGGCTCCGCCCGCTGCATCGACTCTGGGGCCGGACTCGACGTGCTCTTCAACAACGCCGGCATCATCCTGGTCAAGCCGATGCTCGACGTGACCGAGGACGACTGGGACCGGATCATGAACGTCAACCTGCGCACCGGTCAGGCCGTCAACGTCGGCCGGCCGGGGTCTTCGTGAGCGCCTCGAGCAACCGCCGGGCCGCCTCGGTCTGATCCCGCAGCGCGTCCTCGACGCTCTTGCTCGGCGGCTCGGTCAAGAGATCGAAGTGGCGATGGTCGTCCCGCCCCCGCGCGAGCACCGCCTTCTGGTGCTCACCGATCTGGCGCGTCCGGGGGGTGATGAACCTGACGGCGAAGCCGACGCGCTTCCCCTCCGACCGGTTCGCGTTGGAGCCGTGAATGATGTTGACGTGGTGCAGCGACATCTGGCCTGCCCGGAGCACCACCTCGGTCGCGTCCTCGTCCTTCACCTCGACCTGGATCTCCTGGCCGCGGCTCAGCAGGTTGTCCGCGGCGTAGGTCTCCACGTGCGGGAGGATCGGGTTCCGGTGCGAGCCGGCCACGACGCGCATGCACCCGTTCTCCACGCTGCTGTCGGTGAGGGCGATCCACGCCGTCGTGACCTGTGTCGTGTCGAGACCCCAGTAGGTCCCGTCCTGATGCCAGGAGATGTAGGCCGGCGTGTGCGGCTGCTTCGGGAAGATCGAGACCGTCCAGATCATGATGTCCGGGCCGAGGACATCCTCGACGGCGTCGAGGACGGCGGGATGCGTGGCCAGGTCGTAGGCCCAGCGGAAGTGGAGGTGGGTCTGCGCGAGCTGCCGGGCCGACGGCCGGCCGCCCAGGCGCGCCTCGAGGTCCTCGTAGGCGGCGCGGAACCGCGAGGCCTCACTCGTCGAGAGCGCCTGGATGGGAAAGACAATACCGTCTCGCTGGTACTGCGCGACCTGAGCGTCCGAGAGAATCCTGGGCATCGGTGGTGTCCTGACCTCCATCACGCTTGCCGGGTCATGCGGTCGGTCCGGGGCGCGGCTCGGCGCCCTCGGAGCGGAGGGCGTGTGCCTCGCCTGACCGGAACCGAGGCGCCCCGCCCTTCGATCGTCCCCAGACGGCATCATCCCCATACGATACAGGCTCCTTCTCGCCGTGCTGCACAGGAT
>CAZWXA010000014.1:6913-15563 GCA_964637755.1 uncultured bacterium
CAGACGGCATCATCCCCATACGATACAGGCTCCTTCTCGCCGTGCTGCACAGGATTGGGAGCCACCCCGTCCACTCGAAGTCGGGCGGAATCTCCCACGCGACCAGAAGCGTGTCAAGGAGGACGGCGAGCAGATCGCCACTTGCGGCGACCGGTATACTCGGCTCGTGCGCCGCAGTTCGTGGCCGGCTCGGCACTCCCGGATGGTCACCGCCCATGGAGGACAACGATGAGCACCCTCTTCTTGGTGGCGTCGATAGGTCTGCTGGCGGGATGCGCCGCGCTGACGGCCGGATCGGGCACCACGGCCACGGCGGATCTGCACGACGCAAGGGGCGCCTCCGTCGGCACGGCGCGGTTCCAGGAGGTGAGCGACGGCGTCCACGTCGTGCTCCACATGACGAACATGCCGCCGGGCGCCCACGGCGTCCACATTCACGCCGTCGGACAGTGCGACCCGCCTGCCTTCACGTCGGCCGGCGCCCACTTCGATCCTGCGGGCAAGCGACACGGCACGCTCAACCCCCAGGGCCCGCACGCCGGTGACCTTCCCAACATCATGGTGGAGGCGAACGGGCGGGGCCGGATGGAGACCGTCACGGACCGCATCACGCTCGGCACCGGCCCGGCCTCCATCCTCGATACCGACGGGAGCGCACTGGTGGTCCACGCGGGCCCGGACGACTTCACGACCGATCCGAGCGGCGGGAGCGGCGCGCGGATCGCCTGCGGCGTCGTCAGGATCCAGGAGCCTCCCAGGCCGGAACCCGTCAGAGGCTATTGATCGGATCACCACGACGGGTGGCGCCGGCGTGCTCGGTCACCCCTGCTGGCGCCGGCGCTCGGCGGCGCGCTCGGCCTCGCGCCGCTCGAGCGCGACCTCCGAGTGGTCCGCGAACGTCATCGCCTCGGCGATCGCGCGGTGGCCGGCGCGCTCGGCGATCTGCCGGTGCATCTCCTGGCAGATCCGCCGGTACGCGGGGTGCCCCTGCGGCCCCGTGCGCAGCTCGATCACGTGCATCGCCTCGCGCGCGTTCATCTGCATGTAGAAGCGCACGCGGTAGGCCATGGCCACGGCATACGGGGCCACCTCGTCGAGCCCCCCGGCGGCGATGGCGTCGTGGAGCTCCGCCGACACGGTCATCACGCGCGTCCAGTCCCCCAGGGCACCGGCGTCCTCCATGACGGCGGGCGTCACGTACCCGTGGCGCGGGCTCAAGGGCTGCCACTCGAGTGTGAGGAGGCGGTGGCGCTGCAGGTCGCGGAAGGCGCCGTAGTCGCCGAGGATGTCGAAGCGATACCCGGTGCGCTCGAAGGCGCGTCCGGGCTTGTGGCGGCGGTTCTGGCGCCGGCCGACGTACGCGGCCAGCACGGCCCGCCGCTCCTCGTGGGTCATCCGCCGCGCGATGGCGAGGAGCTGGTCATCGGGGAGCGACGAGGACGCGTAGAGCGCCGCCGCCACGACCTTGACCTCGCCCTCCGGATCGAACTCCGTGAGGGTGACCTCTTCGCGCGGCTCGGCCGCGAGCCCGGCGAGGAGCGTGGGGGCAAGCGTCCGGGTGGCCGAGCGCCTCCCGGCCAGGTAGGCGGACCACGTCTCGCCACGTCCCGGCAGGTCGACGCGCCGCAGGAAGGCCGGGATCACCTTCCGTAGCTCACGAAGCATCTCGCCGGCGTACCAGTGCACCTCGGCGAGCGGATGGGCGCGCATGCGGAGAAGCAGCTGCTCATAGGCCTGTCCGGTGCCGTAGATGCCGACATTCGAGGTGGTGGCGGCGGGCAGGAGCCCGCGCAGCGTGTCGAGCGCCTTGGCGCGGATGGTCATCCGGTAGACGCTCTCCGACTCCTCCGCCGTCCTCGGATGGAGGACCGAGTAGTGGTCCCGCATCCGTGGCAACCAGGCCCGATACGTGTCGAACGCGGCGTCGAGCGTCCTCTCGTAGCGCGCGCGGAGGCCCCCGGTCAGTTCGGCGGGCACGTGGTAGCGGTAGCGGCCGCCCGGCTGGTCGTCATAGGGCACGTAGCGCGTGGACTGCTCCAGGTACGCCATCAGGCGACCCCACTCGAGCACCTTCGTGGCGATGTTCGACACACCCTCGCAGGCCAGGTGTACCCCGCCGAGCTGAGCGACCGAGTCGTCGCCGTACTCGACCAAGACGCGCTCGAAGAGGTCCTCTGCCCGCGCCACGCTCCGCACGGGAGTCCCGGCCTGATCGGCGTCGCGGCCGAGCCGCCCGGAGGGCCGGAGCGCCTCCGCACCGGCGCCGGGGCCCGCGGCCGTCAGCTCCTCGTCGGTAAGGGACCCGGCGAACTCATCGAGGAAGAGCCGCCGGAGCGACTTCGAGGAGCGTGAGTAGCGGGCGAAGAGAGCGCCCTTCACGACCTCGGGCAGGTTGGTCACGACGAAGACGGGGCCGTCGAGATCGGAGACGTACGGGGCGAGCGCGGCGCGCTCGGCCGGCGTGAAGGCCTCGCTCATCGGCCGCGATTCTATCAGGGAAGCCCGCTCCGCGACCGTCCTGCCGGCCTACCGGCAGGACGGTCGCAGGAATGGTCAGCCCTTCAGGGTGAGGTAGATCGGGGCTCCTTCGCGGTGGACGAGGAAAAGCAACGGCTTGCCGGCTGTCCGCTTCTCGAACGCCCGCCGGAGCTCGGACACCGTTCTCACGGGCTGCCGGTCGACCTCGACGATCACGTCTCCCGGCCGGATGCCGGCCTCGTCGGCGGGGCTCCCGTCCTGGACCTCGCGCACCACGAGACCGCGCTTCTGGGAAACCCCCAGCTCCTGCGCCAGCTCCGGCGTGAGGGGCTCGACCGTGAGCCCGAGCCGCTCGCGCTTGTGCGTACCGCCCGACTCGCTCTCCGCGACGTCTTCCCGGTCGTCCAGGCGCGCGACCGTCGGCGACAGCGTCACGGGCCTGCCTTCCCGGATCACCTTCATCGTGGCGCTCTTGCCGACCGGCGTCGCGGCGACGGCCCGCGTCAGATCGGTCGTGCGAGTGATTCTCTGGCCGTCGAACTCGACGATGACGTCGCCGGCCTTCACGCCGGCCCTGGCCGCAGGCGTGTCCTCCCGGACGCTCGACACGAGCGCGCCGTCCATCTGGGAGATCCCGAACGACTTCGCGAGGTCCGGGGTCAGGGGCTGGATGGTCACGCCGAGCCAGCCCCGTGTGACCTGCCCGCGCTCCGCGAGCTGCGGAGCGACGAACTTCGCCATGTTGATGGGGACGGCGAAGCCGATCCCGATCGACCCGCCGGTGCGGCTGAAGATGGCCGAGTTGATGCCGATCACCTCGCCCTTCGCGTTGACGAGCGGGCCGCCACTGTTACCCGGGTTGATCGACGCGTCGGTCTGGATGAAGTCGTCATAGGGTCCGCCGCCGATCACCCGGCCAACCGCGCTGACGATCCCCGTCGTCACCGTCTGCTCCAGGCCGAACGGGTTGCCGATCGCCATGACGGGCTCGCCGACCTGCAGCGTGCTCGACTCGCCGAGGGGTGCCGCCGGCAGATCGGTGACCCCGTCGATCTTCACAAGGGCGATGTCGGTCTTGGGGTCCTTGCCCACGACCTTCGCCGTGAATTCCCGCCCGTCGGAGAGCGTCACCTGGACTTCGGCCGCCTCGTCGACCACGTGATTGTTCGTGAGGATGTAGCCCTGGGGGTTGATGACGAACCCGGACCCCCGCCCCTGCATCGGGTGCTGTCGCTCCTGGGGTGGACCGAAGCGCCGGAAGAACTCCCGGAACTCCTCGGGCATCCCGCGCGGGCCACGGCCGGCGCGCTCGGGAGCCACCTTCACCGTGATGTTCACCACGGCCGGCTTGACGGTCTTCGCGATCTCCACCCACGCCGGCACCGTCGTCGTCGGCGCCGGAAGCTCGGGGCTCCGCTCGGTCCAGAGCTTGGCGCGGTCATTCGTGAAGGCGGTGCCGGGCAGGACGGCTATCAGCCCGAGTAGCACGAGCGGCGCGATGGGGGCGAACCATCGCGTGTATGGCGCAATGCGTCGCATGCGTGGACCTCCTTGTCCGACTGATGATTTTCTACGGGACTCCCTCTCCCAGACGAGAGACTGGTCCGTCCTATTCGCTGGCTGGACTCATGGGGTGAGCCCGGCGGACCTTCCGGTCAGGCGGACCTTCCGGTCAAGACGGTCGAGGCGGACTGGACGGGCCCTGCGCGGTGGCCGGAAGGATCCGGGGCCGGAGTGTGCATTCCCGACCCCGCGGCCGGCGGCGCAACCCGCCGCTACTTCTTGGCCTTCTTGGGCTTCTTCTTCTCTTTGCGGCCTTTGTCCTTGGATCCCATCGCGTCTTCCCCTTTTCCGGCAGTCGGCCGGAAGCGCCCGCAAGCGGTTCCCTCAGGGTTTCGCGGGCGGCTGCAGAACCACGGTCGTGAGCGGGTTGAGGTAGGCGCGGGCCACCCGCAGGAGATCGTCGGCGGTGACCCCTTCCACGGCCGTGCGATAGCGCACCGGGAATTCGTGGCCGACGGCCACGGTCTCGAAGAACGCGAGATACCAGGCTTGACGAGCGTTCGTTCGCCGATCCATGGCGAACGTCCCGAGCAGGTAGGCCTTGGCCCGGCTGAGCTCCTCGTCGCTCACCCGCTCGCTCCGGACGCGCTCGATCTGCGCCGCCAGCGCCTGCTCGGCGCGGGCCGCGTTCTCCGGAGCGGTTCCCATGTAGACCACGAAGGAGCCGGGGTCGCGGAGCGGGTCGAAGAACGCACTCACGGTATACGCCAAGGCCTGCCGGTCCCGCAACTCGACGAAGAGCCGGCCCGCGAGGCCGCCGCCGAGCACGGTGCTCAGGAGCTTCACCGCCGCATAGTCTCGATCCTCCACGCGAGGGGCGAGGCTGCCCATGAGAATCTGCGCCTGCTGGGCCTGCTGCTCGATCACCGTTCGCCCCCCCGACGGGCTGGGCGGGGCCAGCGGCGTGTCGCTCGCGGGTCCCTGCCCCGCCGGCATCGAGCCGAACAGACGCTTGATCTCGGCCACGACCTCCGAGGCGGGTGCCTGACCGCTGACGGCGAGGACCATGCGCTCGGGCCGGTAGAACGCCCGGTACCAGTCGACGATCGCCGGGTGGTCGATCCGCCCCAGCGCCTCGCGCGTACCGAGCGCGGAAAGCCCGTAGGGATGCGGCCCGTAGAGCCCGGCGAAGAACGTGTCGAAGGCGCGGGTGGCCGGGTTGTCCTCTCGCTTCTGGACCCGCTCGACGAGGTACTCGCGCTCGCCCTCCACCTGATCGGGCCGCAACGCCGGCGAGAGCGCCAGCTCGGCGGTCAGGCCGACCAGCTCCCGCCAGAACCGCGCCAGGGCCGATCCTCGGATCTCGGAATAATCGGTATCACCGCTGGCGGAGAGCTTGCCGCCCAGGCCGGCGATCATCTCGGCGATGGCGCCCCCGTCGCGCTTCGTCGTCCCCTTCACGATCGCGGCCTGGAGGTAGTTGGAGATCCCGGCATTCTGGGCCGTCTCCCAGCGCGAGCCCATCCGGACGAGCAGCGAGACCGCGACCACCGGCGCCGACGGGTTCTCGCGCACGAGGAGCGTGAAGCCGTTGTCGAGCCGTTCCCTGATGACCGGCAGCTCGCCGGCGACGGCGGGCGACGCCAGGACGAGCAGCGCGACCAGGGCCAGCGCCTTCCTCATGGGTGGTCCGGCACCGTCGCCCAGGTCATCCGCTCGACCTCGTGGGGACAGATCGGGGCGAGCGCCATCTTCATGGGCGGTCCGCGGTCACTTCGCCCCGCCGCCGGGGACGAATCGCACGCGCGCCCGCTCGACCGGCTTCAGGTACTTCCGGGCGGCCGCCTGGATCTGGGCCGCGGTGACCTGGCGCAGGCGCGAGAGGTAGTTCAGCTCGTTCTCCAGGGTCCAGCTGGTCTCGGCCTGCCCGTAGTCGCGCGCGAGCCCCTCGACGGTCTCGATGTCGAAGGCATAGTTGGCCTCCGCGGTGATGATGGCGCGCTCACGCTCCGTGGCGGTGACGCCCTCCCTCTGGATCCGGCGAACCACGTTGAGGATGGAGGACTCGGCCTTGTCGAGGTTGGCCGGCTCGAGGCGGGCGGTCACGGTCATGAGGCCGCCGCGCTCACGGGGCACGTAGCCCGCCTCGATCGTCGACACGAGCCCCTCGCGATCCCGCACGAAGACGCTGAGCCGGGAGCTGGGCGAGTCTCCGAGAATGTAGGACAGGAGGTCCGTCGCGAACGAGTCTTCCTCCGATACCGACGGCGCCTTCCAGGCGAGCGCGAGGTACGCCTGCTTCTCGGGGCGCTTGACGTCGGTCACGCGACCCGCGGGCGACGGCTGCCGTGGCATCGGGGCCCGGCCGATCGGCCGGCCCTTGACCTCGCCGAACGTCCTCTGCGCGATCTGGCGGATCGACTCCGGATCGACCGCCCCCACGACCACGAGGCTCATGCTCTTCGGCACGTAGCGCTTGTGGTAGTACCGGGCAAGCTTGTCCCGTGTCAGCGCCTTGATCAGGGCAGGGGTGCCGAGGATCGCCCGCCCGTACGGCGTCGAGGCGTAGGCCGACTCGGAGAGCTTCCTGCCCAGGAACTTTTCAGGGTCGTCCTCGGTGAGCCGCATCTCATCGAGCACGACGAGGCGCTCGCGGTCGAGCTCCGTCTGGTCGAACTTCGCGTTGACGGCGATGTCCGCCAGCAGCTCGATGCCGGCCGCCGCCTGGTCGGCGGGCAGCACGACGTCGAAGTGGGTGAAGTCGTACGAGGTGAAGGCGTTGCTCTGCCCGCCGACGCGCTCGATCATCAGGTCGATCGAGCCCGGCGGCCGCGTCGGCGTGCCCTTGAACAGCATGTGTTCGAGGTAGTGGGACAACCCCAGCTCGTCCGGGGCCTCGTCCCGCCCGCCCACCCGCAGCCAGAGCTGCAGCGCGACCACGTCGCTGGCGCGGTGCTCCTCCACGATCAGCACGACGCCGTTCGGCAGGACGTGACGCTGGGGCGGCCGCGCGACGGCGCTCTGGGCGGCGGCGCCTGACGGGCCCAGGCAGCAAGCGACCCCCGACGCGAGCAACGCGGCGACGACAAGCGAGTTGACCCGGGCGCGCATCAGAGCAGGAGGGTATCATCAAACACGCCCCGGCGCGAATCGCCCGCGGTGCCGGGTGCGGAGCCGGGTCAGGACGCCACCCCGGCGCCGCGGAACGGGTCACCGGCGACCCGCGACCGGGGTTCGAGGACGACGCGATTCACTGGCGCGACCTGGTCTATGATGATCATCCTCATGGTGCTCGGAATCGCGCCCCACTGGCGACGCTGGCTCCTGGCCGCGCTCCTGATCGGCAGTGTGCCGGCGCCCGCTCGGGCGCAGGTGTTCCTGGCCTCCCGGCCCGATCCCGATTTCGAGATCGGCCCCCTGCTCGTGCGCGCCAGCGTCACGCCCGCTCTCGGGCCCGTCACGATCGACGTCCTGTGGAGCCTCGTGATCCCGCCCACCCGGAGCGCGCTCGATCTCGAGCAGGACCTCTACCTCCTCTGGCCCGGAGAGGTCGACGGCCTCACCGCCCCGGGTCCCCCGGACCCGTCGCTCGCGAAGTACATCGAGGCCCGCGGATTCACGCCCCTCACCGAGGGACGGCTTCCCCTCTACGCTCACAGCCTCTACCAGATGCGGCGCGACGCGCCCCCCGAGCCGATCGAGGGTGGGGCGGCGTTCGTCAGCTTCGTCCAGACGGGCGGCCTGAACGGGCTGACGGCGCCCGCGACGTACATCCGCATCCCGTGGACGCCGAAGCTCGCCAATCGCACCTGGCTCGTCAACCTGCGGATGCGCATTCCGGATCTGATCAAGCGCCGGAAGACGACGTGGGTCGAGGACACGTTCCGCGGTCCGCGCCACGTCTTCTCGCTCAGCTATCACGATGTCCGGTCGCGGGCAGTCTTTCCCCTGTACGTCGAGCATCGTGACCGCGTGATCCGGCTCGCCGACGACCCAGCCGAGCTGATCGTGAACTTCGCGGACGCCGACCACCTCAAGATCGACGAGGTATTCCCGGTGTCGAGCTCGAAGCGTCTCAGCGAGACGCTCGAGAGCACCGAGGTCGTCTCGTACTTCATCGAGAAGTCCCAGGGCATCGCGCCGCAGCTGCTCACGGTGCAGTTCGGCTACTTCTCGGGGCCCCGGGCGCTGGCACCGATTCTCGTGCCGTTGCTCTTCTTCGTCCTGGGCAACGTCGCCGGCGTGGTGGTCCGGTACCTCGCGGGCCACGCCGTCAGGAACTTCGGGGCCCACGTGCAGATCGGCCGCTGGAACGCGATCCCGCGCCGGCGGACGACCGGCGTGATCCTGTCGCGCGAAACCCTGGCACGGCTCGTCCCCGGAGAGACCACGTACGAGGACGTCATCCGCCTGTGCGGTCCCGATGCCGAACACGTCGAACGACTCGACGCGGGCACTCGCCGGACCCTGATCTACCGCGGTCGGGTCGTCGTGCCCGAGCGGCGCCGGGCGTTCGGCTGGGTCACCACGGTGAGCCACTGGCACGCCGAGGACCACACCGTGCAAATCGAGCTGGAAGGCGACCGCGTCCGCGACATCCAGGCTCACCTCCGCCGCTCGCGCGTGGCCGCGCCCGAGCCCCCCCCGCCCCCACCCCCCTGACCCGACC
>CAZWXA010000014.1:15663-23584 GCA_964637755.1 uncultured bacterium
CGCTCGCGCGTGGCCGCGCCCGAGCCCCCCCCGCCCCCACCCCCCTGACCCGACCGACCGGGCGCGGGGCGCTGACGGCGCGACGAGCCAACGCCGCAGATCGGCCCGTCCGGGCGGCCTCCGAGGACCAGCGCGCGCCCAGCAAGGCCGCTCGGACGGGTCGAGATGCAAGGCGGCGAGGAGCGACGACCGAGGCGTATTCCCATACGCCGCAGGGAGGAGCGACGAGCCAACGCCGCAGATCGGCCCGTCCGAGCGGCCTTCAGTGGGTCAGGTGGTAGGGGACGTCCGTGACAATGACCTCCTTCCGGAACAGCAGCGCGCCCTTGATCAGGAGCGCGGTCTGGTTGTGCAGCAGGTGCTGCCACCAGTGGGCCGGGATGAACTCGGGCAGCACGATCGTCACGACGCGCTTGAAGTCCCCTTGATGCTCTTGCAAGTGATCGATGTACTCGAGGAGCGGCGTGAGCAGTGACCGGTAGGGCGAGGTGAGGATGACCAGCGGGACTCCCAGGCCCCACTTCGACCACTTCTCCTCGAGCCGGCGTGTCTGCTGGGGATCGACCTCGACGTAGACCGCCTTCGCGTCGGGCGAGAGGAGCTTCGCGTACTGCACCGCGGCCACGACGCCCCGGTGGACGTCGCCGATCGGCACCAGGACGGTATGGCGGATCGGCGTCGGCCCCCCGTACCCCTCGAGCGAGAGCTGGTCCGCCACGAGCGCGTAGTGCCGGGCCACCGTCTGGAAGACGAGCACCATCGTCGGGATGAGGGCCACGACGATCCAGGCGCCGTGCGTGAACTTGGTGGCCGCGATGACCACGGCCACGATGGCGGTCAGCCCGGCGCCGACGCCGTTGATGGCGAGGCGCCAGCGCCATCCCGGGGTCCGCTCGACCTGCCAGCGCCGGACCATGCCCGACTGCGACAGCGTGAACGAGACGAAGACGCCGACGGCGTACAGGGGGATCAGCGCATGCGTGTCGCCGCGGAACAGGATGATGAGCAGGGCGGCGACGGCGGCGAGCATGATGACGCCGTTGGAGAAGACCAGCCGGTCGCCGCGCTTGCCGAACTGGCGGGGCGCGTAGTGGTCCCGGGCGAGGAAGAACGCCAGTCGGGGAAAGTCGGCGAACGACGTGTTGGCGGCGAGGACCAGGATGAGGGCCGTGGCCACCTGGAGCAGGTAATAGACGGCGCCCTCCCCGAACAGGGCCCGGCCGATCTGGGACACGACGGTCTCGTGCTCGACGGGCCTGACGTGAAAGGCCGCGGCCAGCACCGTGATCCCGAGAAAGAGCGTGGCCAGGATGATCGCCATCCACCGGAGCGTGATCGCGGCATTCTGGTGCTCGGGCTCCTTGAAGGCGGGCACGCCGTCCGAGATCGCCTCGAGTCCGGTCAGCGCGGTGCAGCCGGAGGCGAAGGCGCGGAGCACGAGGAACGGGGTGAGCCCCATCATGGGCTCGACCGGGCCTTCGGCGAGCGGCACGATCCCGCCGCGGAGGAGCTTGAACAGGCCCACCGCGACCAGGACCGAGAACGTCGCGATGAAGAGGTACGTCGGTACGGCAAAGAACCGGCCCGACTCCCGCACACCACGCAGGTTCCCGAAGGCGATGAGCGCGATGAAGAAGACGCCGATCGCGACCCGGGAGGAGAAGAGGCCCGGGAATGCGGAGGTGATGGCCGCCACGCCGGCCGCCACCGACACGGCGACGGTCAGGACGTAGTCGATCATCAGCGAGGCCGCGGCCACGAGCCCGGGCGTCGGCCCGAGGTTGGCGCGCGCGACGATGTACGACCCGCCTCCCTGGGGATACGCGTGGATCGTCTGCGTGTAGGAGATGGCGACCACGATCAGCAGCCCGGCGATGGCGACGGAGACCGGCACCGCGAGGTACAATGCGCCGCTGCCGGCGAGGATCAGGATGCGGAGGATCTCCTCGGTCGCGTACGCCGTGGAGGAGAGCGCGTCAGAGGCGAAGACCGCCAGGGCGGTGCTCCTGGAAAGCCGCTCGTGGCGCGCCTGCGACAGCGCCATCGGCGGGCCGACGAGCAGACGCTTGAAAAGGCTTGTCTCCATCGTCCTCCGGTCACGCCCGGCGCCGAAAGGCCGCAGACATGCGCCGCACGCCCACTATACCCCGACCGCGCCGCACGGCCGGCGGCGACCGGCGGCCCCGATCGCCGTGCGGCCTGGACGTGGCCGCTCGTGGCGGAGCCGGCACCGCGACCGGGGGCCTCCAGCAGCCAGGGGAGACGAAGCGATCAGCGACCCCGGCCGGGGCGCGAGTCGCGGTCGAGAAAATAATTGATCCACGAGGAGGTGCCACGAAGGCTCGGGTCCGGCGGGGGGATGTACGCGCGGAGGGCGTCGACCCGCCCGGCCGCCGTCGCGCGCTCGTAGACCGCGTCCCAGATGCACGGCTTGTCCTCGACCTCGCAGCGGCCGTGGGCGGTGCCGCCGCACGGCCCGTTCCGCTCGTGCTTCGGGCAGGTCATCGGGCACACGTATTCCATGTCGCCGAGCACGCAGTTGCCGCAGGCCTCGCAGCCGAAGGCGGGCTTCTTGATCGCGAACTCGAGACGCTCGAGTGCCCGCGCCGCCGCCGGCGAGCGGTCCATCGCGCTCGACAGCGAGCGGAGCGCCGTGCGGAGCCAGGTCTCCCGCCGCACCGGGAACAGCCGTCCGAGCGCGTCGAGGACCATCGGCATCCACTCCCGCCGGGTGCCCGGGCGCCGCGCCGGCACCGCCCCGCCCCCGTAGAGATAGAACCCGCCCGGCCGCCCGAACCGCAGATCGGAGACGAACTCCTCCCACCGCGGCGCGAGCGCCTCCGCTCGCACGATGACCTTCCTGATCAGCGTGGGGTCCTGCGTGCCCCCCAGGTAGGCGCCCGCGTAGCCGAGGCCCCGCAGGACCGCGACGGTGCGCGCCGCGCGCTCGAGCCGGGCCGCGAGCCCACCGTCCGGAGCCCGGCCCTCGCGCTCCACGACCTCCAGCAATTCCGGCGAGACCCAGCAGCCGGGCGGCTCGCCCCGCGCCATCTTCGCCGCCGCCTTGGGGCCGAGTACGTAGACGTTGCCGATCAGCGGCAGCCCGAGCCCCCGCTCGTCGACGTAGCGCCGGAGCTCCCGGAACTTCCCGGCGTCCCAGCCCACCTGGGTGATGGCGTAGTCGGCGCCAGCGGCCACCTTCTTCTCGAGCTTCAGGTACTGGTAGACGCACTCGGATTCGAGGTACTTGAAGGGCGACACCGCGACCGCCACGTGGAACGGCGCGCCGGCGCGCCGCATGTCGGCGATCAGGGACACGAGCTGAACGGAATCGATGTCGTAGACCGCGGGTGGCCGATCCTGGCCGACGGGAGCCGCGGGCCAGTCGCCCGACATCGCGAAGACGTTCTCGATCCCGAGCGCGGCGGCGTCCTCGAGGAGCTTCCGGGTCCCGCGCCGGTCCAGGCTCACGCAGGTCACGTGCATGTTCGGCGTGAGCCCCCGCGCCCGCGCCGCGGTCCCGACGCGGAGCGGATCGTGCCCCGGGGCGCCGCCCGCGTAGGACGTGACGCTTCCGGCGACGACACCGGGGATCTGCGCGAGTCCGGAGGCGATCTCGAGCAGCCGCGCCTCCCGGGAGATGCGGCTGGCGACCAGTTCGACCATGTAGCAGAAGCGCCGCGCTGCGAGCGCCTCGCGGAGGGGATTCGCGCGCGGCTCCGCCGCGACACGATCAGGCGAAGTCGCTGGGAGCTGGCTTCGCGGCCGCTGCAGAAGACTCATGGACGGCGTCCGGGCCGGGGCGCACCCCGGTCCTCCCGCGTCCGATTACAGCTCGCCACGGACGATCCGGGTCCCCTCGACCATCGCGCGCAGCTTCTGGAACGCCGCCTCGGTGGGCAGGTGGAGACACCCGCAATCCGGATTGATGTAGAGGCGGTCGGCCGGCACGACGTCGAGCGCGCGGCGGATGCGCTCGGCCACCATCGCCGGCGTCTCGGCCGTGTGGCTCTTCACGTCGATGACGCCGAGGCCCAGCTCGAAGGGCGGGTCGAACTCCCGGAAGAGGGCGAGGTCCTCGACGCCGCGCCGGGCGAACTCGAGCGTGAGCTGGTGCACCCGCGCCTCGAGGATGGCCGGGAAGAGATAGCGGTACGAGCCCTCCCAGGACGGCTTGCCGTAGCGGTTGCCGTAGCAGACGTGCAGGCCGATCTTCGCCTCCACGCCCTCGACGAGCACGTTGAGGGCCTTGATGCTCCAGACCAGATCCTCGGGGAACCCGGAGTAGTACGGCTCGTCGATCTGCAGATAGGTCGCGCCCGCCTTCACCAGCTCGCGCAGCTCGAGGTTCATCGTCCGCGCCAGATCCAGCGCGAACTCCGCGTCGCTCTTGTAGTACTCGTTCCTGATGCGCTTGACGAGGGAGTGCGGCCCGGTCACGGTGAACTTGACCGCCCGCTCCGTGTAGCGCCGGAGGAAGAGGAAGTCGTCCACGAGGCCGAGCGTCGCCATCGGCATCTTGCCGCGGATCACGCTATCGAAGAAGTCGTAGTAGAACTTCTTCGAGGCGCGGTCGATCTCGACACCCGGCAGGCGGAGGGCGAAGTAGTCGATCATGTTGTCGCGCCGCAGCTCACCGTCGGTGATGACGTCGACGCCCGCCGCCTCCTGGTCCTTGATCGCGGCCTTGACGGCCGTGTCGTGGATCTCGTCGAGGTCGTGGCGGCTGATTCGCCGGAGGAAGTAGTCGGTCTTGAGCCGCTCGAGCCAGCCCGGCATCGCGTAGGAGCCGACCACCGCGGTCGGGAGGATCGGGAGATCCGGGAGCTTCATGGTCACGTCAGTCCCTCTGGGTCGTGTACAGGATCTTGGTCCGGGAATCCCGGCGGTAATGGAACGGCGTGAAGTGCACGTCGTAGCCGGCGTGCGCGCCGACCTCCCGCAGCAGTGCGCCGTTCACCCAGTTGACCACCGACCCGTCGAGCTTGCCGGGCCCGCGGAAACCCTGGCGGTACTCGTCCATGTCGGTCACGAAGATGTCTTGCACCTGGAGGTAGCCCCGCGGGTGGAGCAGGGGCACGGTGTTCAGGAAGCTCTCGACGGCGCCCGTGGACAGGTGGAAGCTCACCTCGGCCGGCGCGTCCTGCAGGCACTGCTCGATGTGCGCGGGCGTGAGCCCGCCCGGCAGGCGAGCGGCCGCGAGGTCCTCGATCTCGAGGAGCCGCTCGTCGAGCTTCAGCGCGAGCCAGACGGTTCGCCAGAAATGAACGCCGCGGCGGCGGTCCGGGAAGTAGTCCGGCCCGACCTCCAGGAACTTCCCGATCACCCTGGCGAGGTCCGCGACCGCGATGTCGAACTCCCTCGCGATCCCCGCCGCCGCCTCTGCGGGCAGGTACGCGCGGGTCTCCAGCAGGAAGAAACGCCCGTCCCGCCGGACCATCTCGTCGTCCGGCAGGTTGTCGTACACATTGGTCAGGTGGATGTGGAGGATCTTGTAGCGAAGGAAGGACAGCGTCTTGAACGGGTTGAGCGCGTCGAGCGCGATGAAGCTCGAGACCTCCTGATGCCCGCGCACGGCCTGTAGCGCGCGATCGAGAATCCGGGCCGAGTAGTCGCTCAGGAGAAAGCGCAGCCGGGGATAGAACCCGCGGCCCCGCTCGGCGTCCAGCTGCCGGAAGCGGTCGAGCCACTGTGCCGCCCGCTCTCCGGTCCCGACGCCGATCTCCAGAACGAAGATCTCCGGCGGAAGCTGGTTCCGCGTCTCGAGGTCCCGCAGCAGCGTCCAGAAGTCCGCGACCGAGTCGGCGATCGCCCCTGGATGGTTGGCGTCGGACTTCCCGCCCGGAAGCGCCTGCTCGAACGAGCGGCCGGACTCGGCCTCCCAGGCGCCGAGGTGCCGCCAGAAGAGGGTGTTGAAGGTCCAGATCAGGCTCGACCGCGGCGGACCGAAGGGCTCGAGCGCCACGTGATCGGGCTCCCGCCCGAGCGCGGCCGCGATCGCGTCCGGCAGCAGCTCGCGCGTGGCCTGCCGGGCGTCGATCGCCAGCTCCAGGAGGGCTGACGGCGCCCCCCGGCAGTCGAGGGCGGGGCGCGCCGCCACCGGCTCCCGGAAGTTCTGCCGGTACTGGACCCAGTCGAGATGGACCCTGAGCCGGGCGAGGGTCCGGGGATCGGGCGGCGCCTGCTCGATCACCGAGAGCAGGTCGCCCGCCAGGGTGGAGGCGCTCATGCGCGGCTGCGGCACGAAGTTGACGTGCAGGATCATCGCGGAGTCCAACTCTAATCCGCGCCCCGGCCAAACGCAAACCAGCGGGCCGCACCCTTCCTCGCGCGCGGCTCATCGTCACCTGGGCTCGGCACGAAATCGGGCCAGTCGGGGCGAGCGATGGTCACATCACGGTGTCGGCTATAATCCCGCGGGGAGGACGCCATGAACATTGCGGAGTCGGTCGCGGTGGTCACGGGTGGCGCGTCGGGGCTCGGTCGCGCGACGGTCGAACGAATCGTGGGGAGCGGCGGTCGCGTCGTCATCCTCGACCGTCTGGCATCCAGTGGCGCCGAGGTGGCGGCCCAGCTCGGCAAGACCGCGCTTTTCGCCGGCGCCGACGTCACCAGCGCCGAGGAGGTGACCGCCGCCCTCGAGCGCGCGCTCGAGCGCTTCGGCGCGATCCACGCGCTGGTCAACTGCGCGGGGATCGGCACGGCGCAGAAGACCTTCGGCAGGCAGGGGCCGGCGCGGCTCGACGAGTTCACCCGGGTGATCCAGGTCAACCTGATCGGCACCTTCAACTGCATCCGGCTGGCCGCGGCCCACATGGCCAAGAACGCGCCGAACGCCGAGGGCGAGCGGGGCGTGGTCGTCAACACGGCGTCGGTCGCCGCCTTCGACGGGCAGATCGGGCAGGCCGCCTACTCCGCCTCGAAGGGCGGCATCGTCGGGATGACCCTGCCGATCGCGCGCGACCTGGCCGAGCTGGGCGTCCGTGTCGTGACGATCGCGCCCGGCATCTTCGATACTCCGCTCCTCGCGACCTTGCCCGAGCAGGTCCGCCTGTCGCTCGGCAAGCAGGTCCCGTTCCCGAGCCGCCTCGGCCGACCGAGCGAGTACGCCGCGCTCGCCGCTCACATCATCGAGAACGTGATGCTGAACGGTGAGACCATCCGCCTCGACGGCGCGATCCGGATGCAACCGCGCTGATCGGGCCCCGCCCTCGACCGAGCCGGGCGGCCGGCCGTCTCCCCTCGCGGCACCGCCGCCCGGAGTTCGGAGGACGCGGCCCGGGGCGCCGGACCGTCTACGAGACTCGCTCGCCGCTCTCCGGGCGCATCCGCGTGGTCGAGCGCGGGCGGGAACGCCGGCTCGTCATGTTCGGCGAGATCCAGTCGGTGTACTTTCCGGACGGTGACTGGTCGGCGACGGAGCAGGAGTACTGGGCGCGAGCACTGGTCGCGTTGCGCGCGCTCCCTCTCCGGCCGCGGGTTCTGGTGGTCGGCCTCGGGGGGGCGACCCAGGTCCATCTCCTGCAGCGCGCGGCGGCACCGCGCCTCCTCACGGCGATCGAGAGGGACCCCGTGGTGCTCCGCGTGGCCAAGAAGTGGTTCGGGCTCGGATCGATCGGCGGGCTCGAAGTCCTGTGCGCCGACGCCGTCCCCGCGATCCGCTTCCTCACGCAGAGCCGCAGGCGCTTCGACTTCATCATGGACGACGTCTCGTACCCCCTGCCAGCCGGCGAGGCGATCCAGCTCGTGCGGAGCCTCGCCCCGCTCCTCGCGCCGCTGGGTGTCCTCGTCACGAACCAGCATCAGCGCCAGGCGGCCCGGGCGCTCGCGGAGGCGGTCTCCGACGTGCTGCCCTCCACCAGACTCGAACGCGTTCGGCGGGAAGCCGAGAACGTGCTGGTGGTGGCGACCCGCCGCCCGC
>CAZWXA010000015.1:0-21983 GCA_964637755.1 uncultured bacterium
CTCGCCGCCTTGCATCTGGACCCTTGGTGAGCGGCCTGCCGGGCGCTCGCGGCCAACGGCCTCGCCGGGCGGCGTCGAGCTGAGCGAGCGCGAGCGAGGCGGGGCGGACTCAGCGCTGGGACGTGCGCTTCTGCTTGACGCCCTCCTCGTACTGGAACTCCTCCTGTTTCGTCTTCATCTTCTTCACCAGTTCCTGGTACGAGGAGGTCTGGATGATCTTGTTGAACTGGGTCCGGTAGTTGCTGACGAAGCTGACGCCTTCGATCACGACGTCGTACACGAGCCAGCGGTCGTTCCGGCGGATCATCCGGTACTCGATCGGGACGTCGGTGCCCTGCTTCGTGACGAGCTTGGTGCGCACCATCGCCTGATCTCCGTCGACCGCCTCGCCCGCGTAGACGATTCGTTCGCCGCCGTACACCTCGATCTTCGAGATGTACGAGCGCTCCAGCAGGTCGCCGAACAGCTTGACGAATTCCTCCCGCTGGGGGTCGGTGAGCGGCTGCCAGTGCCTGGCCAGCGACCGCTTCGCGGTCTCCGCCCAGTCGAAGATGTTGTTCGCGATGCCCCGGACCTTCTGGCGGCGCTCCAGCGCCTTGGTGTCGCCCTTGAGGGCGGGGTCCTCGATGAGCTTCACCACCCGATCGATCTCACCCTTGAGCTGGTCGGTCGGGGGGCCGGCGGAGGCGCCGCGTGAGGCGAGAAGCGTGGCCAGCACGGCGGCGGCCACGAGCAGTCGGCGATGACTGGTCATCGGTGTCCCTCCAGTTTTTTGACAGCCTCTGATCCTCGCAGCATGCCACGGATCTCGTCGAGATCGCGACCGGCCGCGTTCTCGAGCCGTGCGATGCCCATGTGGTAGTTGAAGACCGCCTGGAGATAGTCGGCGCGTGACTTCGCCATCGCGAGCACGGCGTCGGCGAGGTCCTTGGTGTCGCCGATCCCCAGGTCGACATTGGCAAGGGCCGTCACGACCCACTTTCGCGCATACTCATTGGACCGGTCGAGGACCTCGGCGTTCTTCTGGGCCTCGACTAGCTCACCGTACGCCTTCTGGACCTCGAGGGGGATGCCCTCGCTGGCGTAGGCGTGGAGCGCCATGAGCTTGCCCACCTCCGCCTCGGCCTCCCGGACCCGGCCCCTGGTGATGCCGAAGTCCAGATCGTACTTGAGCCCCAGCACCGGCCCGGCGTAGGTGTGGTTGAGCGGGTCGGAGACGTAGGCGTTGTTGCGGATGGGATCGCGGTTTTCGGCGTGGGCGAGAGAGCCCTGGATCCCGAAGAACAGCATCGGCCAGTACTTTGCCCGCTCGGCCTCGGCGAGCGCCTGTTTCGCCTTGATGCCCTCCCTGAGCTGGGTGAACTCGGGCCGCTTCTCTCGCGCGTCGCGGACGTAGTCCTCGATGGGGGGCGGGGGTGTGATCGGAGCCGTCAGCTTGTCGTCGGCCGGGGTGACGGGAGTGCCGGCCTCGAGCCCGGTCCACACGCGCAGGGCTTCCTCGGCGATCTCGCCGAGGCGGCGGGCGAGGTTCAGGTTCTTCTCGAGCTCGCCCTCGAATGTCTTCAGCTTGAAGAGGTCCTGCTCCGCCGCGAACCCGCCCTCGACGAGCGTCTGTTCCCGGTCGGCCGCCTTGAGGAGCTGCTCGTGGAGGTCGGCCAGGTGCGTCCGGAGCTCGCGCGCCAGGACGAGCCCGTAGTAGGCTTCGCGCACGCGCAGGGCGACCTCCGTCGCCGTCTTGTCGACCGCCGCGCGCTGTGCCTTCACCCCGTGCGCTGCCGCGGCGCGCAGGTTCGAGATGAGCCCGAAGGTGTACAGCGGCTGCACGACGAGGAAATCGGTGCGGACGAAGACCGAGGTGAGCCGCCCCTCCTTGGCGTTGATCGAGTTCAGGGCTTCCGGCTCGCCCCGGCGGGGAGCCCGGTTCGCCGCGGGGGAGGGACCGAGGAACCCGACCGCCGACAGCTGGGGGAAGCGCGCGCCGTCCGCCTGCATCTGCTTGGCGAGGAACGATTCGACGTCGTAGGCGCCGGACGTCACCTCCGGGCTGCGCCTGACCGCGCGCTCGACCGCCTCGCGCGCCGACAGCACCACGCCGCGCGGCTCCGCCGGCTCCCCGAGGGCGGGCGCCGCCGCCGTCAACGCCAGCGCGCCCGCGACGCTCCAGAACCTCAGGACTCCGTGCCACCTCATGGTGCCGCGCCGGGCGGGTTGGTTCAGCATGCAGCCCGGCTAGACCTTGCCGAAGATGTACTTGGACAGCAGCTCCTCCAGATCGATGGGGGCCTCCACCTCCCGGATCCGACCGTCGGGCTTGATGACCTTCTCCGAGCCGCCCGGATTGATCCGGATGTACTTCTCGCCGATCAGTCCCTTGGTCTTGATCGACGCGATCGAATCCTCCTGGATCTGGAACCCATCGTTGATGTGCAGTACGACACGGGCTTCGTCGTTGACCAGAGAGATCTTGTCGACGCGCCCGATCTGGACACCCGCGATCTCCACGGTCGAGCCGACCTTCAGGCCGCCGACCGAGGGGAAGTTGGCCACGACCGTGTAGCCGCCACCCCCGAGGATCTCTATCTGCCCGAGTTTAATCGAAACATACCCCAGCGCCAAGAGTCCGAGGATCATGAAGATCCCCACGCCGAGCTCCACGCGTGAGCGTTGCATAATCAGTCTCCTGACCTGTTTCTCGCCTCACCCGAGGTGGATCGGGCCCTCGGTCTCGCCGTGGATGAACTGCCGGACCAAGGGGTTGTCCGATTTCTGGATGACCTCGGCCGGGCCGGACTCGACGATCCGCCCGTCGTGGAGCATCGCCACCTTGTGCGCGATCTGGAAGATCTCGGGGATCTCGTGGCTGACCATGACGGCGGTGAAGGCGAACTGGGTGTGCAGCTCGACGATGAGGTGGTGAATCGCGTTGACGAGCACGGGATCGAGACCGGTGGTGGGCTCGTCGAAGAAGACGATCTCCGGCTCGGTCACCAGCGCCCGCGCGATGGCCACGCGCTTGCGCATGCCGCCCGAGATCTCCGCTGGATTCTTGTGCCCCATCGCCGCCAGCCCGACCTGCTCGAGCTTGGCGTGGGCGCGCGCGGCGATCTCGCGCCACGGCAGGCTCGTGCGCTCCCGGAGGGGGAAGGCCACGTTGTCGAACACGCTCATCGAGTCGAACAGCGCTCCGCCCTGGAAGACCACGCCGTAGCGACTCCGGATGCTCTCCATCCCCTTCCGGCGCAGCCGAGTGATGTCGACGCCGTCGACGACGATCCGCCCCTCGTCGGCGCGCACCAGCCCGAGCAGATGGCGGAGCAGGACCGACTTGCCCCCGCCGCTCTGGCCGATGATGATCGCGATCTCGCCCCTGGCGACCTCGAGGTCGACGCCCTTCAGCACCGGCTGGCCGTCGAACGACTTCCGCAGGCCGTGGATGGTGATCATGGGGGCCACGGTCACGGCAGCACCGAGCTGAGGAAGTAGTCCCAGACGAGGATGAGGACCGACGAGAGCACGACCGCCTGCGTCGTCGCGCGAGAGACTCCCTCGGCGCCGTGGCCGGTGTGATACCCCTTGTACGCGCAGACCCAGGTGACGATGACGCCGAAGGAGAGCGACTTCCAGACGCCGGTCATGATGTCCTGCATGTCGACGAACGTCTTCATCTCTCCGAAGTACGTGCCGCGCGACAGCCCCAGGAGCTTGACCCCGACCAGGTAGCCGCCGAAGATCCCGACGGTGTCGAAGATCGCGGTCATGAGGGGGAGGGTGATGACCCCGGCCAGGACCGCGGGAGCGACCAGGTAGCGCTTCGGATTGAGCGCCATGACCGTGAGCGCGTCGATCTGCTCGGTGATGCGCATGATCCCGATCTCGGCCGTGAGCGCGGACCCGGCCCGTCCGGTCACCATGAGCGCCGCCAGGACGGGGCCGAGCTCCCGGATCAGGGAGATCGCGACGGCTGGCCCGAGAAACGCCTCGGATCCGAACCGGGAGAGCGTGATGAAGATCTGGAGGCCCATCACCATGCCCGTGAACGCGCCGGTCAAGCCGATGATGATGAGCGAGTTGAACCCGATGAAGTGGATGCGCCCGAGGAGCTGGCGGGGCTTGAAGGGAGGCGTGACGGCGAACACCACCGCCTGGCTCAGGAACGTGCCAAAACGACCCAGCGACCCCACCATGAAGAGCGTGAGCTGTCCGACCCGGGCGACGAAATCGAGAACGCGAGCCCCGGAGGCTGTCATGCCAGGCTGCGCCGGTAGACTCCCATCGCCCACAAGGGGAAGTACGTCGCATAGAGGTGATACTTGAGGAAGAAAACGCGGGGAAACCCGGTGCCGTTCCAGAACGCGTCCGTCCAGGACCCGTCAGGGTGCTGGGTGCGGAGCAGGGAGTCGATGCCTCGTTCCACCTCCTGGCCCGTCGTGTGGCCGGCAGCAAAGAGGGCCAGCAGCGCCCACGCGGTCTGGCTCGGGGTCGACGGGCCGCGTCCCGCGCGGGCGGCGTCCGTGTAGCTCGCGGGGCTCTCGCCCCACCCGCCGTCCTCGTTCTGGTGGGCGAGGAGCCAGCGCACCGCGCGCTGCACGTACGGGGCGTTCATGTCCTCCCCGATCGCACCGAGCCCGCGAAGGACGGACCAGGTGCCGTAGACGTAATTGACTCCCCAGCGACCGTACCACGGTCCATCGCGGTGCTGCGTGCGCTTGAGGAACGCGATCGCCGGTCCGGCCGCGCGGTGATCGGGGCCGAACCCGAGGGTGCCCAGCAGCTCGAGCCCCCGCCCGGTGAGGTCTTCGGTCGACGGATCCAGGAGGGCGCCGTGGTCCGCGAAGGGGATGTTGTTCAGGACCAGACGGTTGTTGTCGGTATCGAAGGACGCCCAGCCGCCGTCCGAACCCTGCATCCCGAGGAACCACGCGACGCCACGCGCCCGCGCCCGACTTAAGCGCTCGGCATCGAGGCCCTCGACCTTCTGGAGCGCCATGAGCACGACGGCGGTGTCATCGAGGTCGGGATAGAAGTCGTTGTCGTGCTGGAACGCCCACCCTCCGGGCTCGAGGGTCGGCCGCTTCACCTGCCAGTCGCCGGGCACCAGGATCTGGCGGTCGAGCGTCCACTCGGCCGCCCGGGCAAGCGCTAAGTGCCCGGGCGGCAGGTCACTCTCGATCATCGCATTGAGCGCCAGCGCCGTGTCCCAGACCGGCGACACGCAGGGCTGGTAGAAGAGGGTGTCGGCGGTTTCCACGGCGAGCGCGTCGATTTCCTTGAGCTGACCGCGAACGAGAGGATGGTCGTCCGGGTAGCCGAGCGTGCGGAGGGCCAGCACCGAGTTCGTCACCGCCGGGAAGATGCCGCCCAGGCCTCCCGGCACCGCCAGGCGCTCTTCGAGCCAGAGCCGGGCCGCCTGGGTCGCGCGCTTCCGGAATGGCCGCGGCGAGAAGCGCTCCCAGATCTTGAGCGCGTCGTCGACGGCGATGAAGAAGTTCTTCCAGAGCAGCGCCCGGACGCTCCACGGGTCCGGCTTCCGGGGGAGGCGCAGGCTCGCGCGCTCCCGCGGCTCGGGCCAGAGGTCGTCGAGCGAGCGGTCGGCCGGCAGCCACTTCACCGGCTTCCTGTCCAGCAGGATCAGGAGCGGGACGATCACGGTGCGCGACCAGTAGGAGACCTCGGAGAGGTTGAAGTAGAAGCGCCGCGGCACCAGCATGATCTCGACCGGCATCGCGGGCACGCCGTTCCAGTCGTACTCGCCGAAGAGGGCCAGGAGGATCTTGGTGAACACGTTGGCGCGGGCGGGGCCGCCCATGGCCAGGATGCGCTCGCGCGCCCGGACCATGTCCGGGTCTCCGGGCGGCACGCCCGCCATCTTCATGGCGAAGTACGCCTTGATGGTGGCCGAGAGGTTGGCCGGGCCGTCCTCGAAGAGATTCCACCCGCCGTCGGCGAGCTGGCGCCCGCGAAGATAGTTGACGATCTTACGCTCGCGCTCCGGGCTCACGCGGTCGATGAGGTGACAGAACAAGAGGAACTCTGACGTGATGGTGGTATCGGCCTCCAGGACGCCCACCCACTGACCGTCGGGCCCCTGGCGGTCGAGGAGATGGGCCTGCGCACGCGCGATCGCCGAGTCGAGGCGTGGCATGGTTCTCGGATGCTAACACACGGAATCCGCTTGCGAGAACAGGAGTCTCGGGGTATGGTGGCCGCGCGCCGGCTCCAATGGATCTGCTCGTCGGAACCCTGACGCTCCGGCCGTACGTGTTCGGCTTTCTCGCGGCGTTTCTCGGGCTGGCGCTCCGCGACCTGGGCTTCCGCCGGACCGCGATCTTCTCCGGCTGGACCTTCGCGGTCGCCTGGACCGCCGAGTTCGCATCGACCCGCATCGGGTTCCCGTTCGGGCTGTACCACTACACGGAGGCGACACGGTCTCGGGAGCTCTTCATCTCCAACGTCCCCTTCTTCGACTCGCTGTCATTCGTCTTCCTCGCGTACGCCGCCTACTGCCTGGCTCGCGTCGCCCTGCGGACCAGCAGCGGGTTCGGGGTCGTGGCGCTGGCCGGCCTGCTCATGATGCTGCTCGACGTGGTGATCGACCCGCTGGCCGTCCGTGGGGACCGGTGGTTCCTCGGGCGCGTGTTCTCCTATCCCGCGGGTGGGGTGCTGTTCGGGGTGCCGCTGTCGAACTTCGCGGGCTGGGTGCTGGTCGGCACGCTGGCGGTCGGCGGTTTCGTGGCGCTTCGCCTGTCCGGGCCTCTCGGCCGGCCGGGCGGGGGCGTCGCGCTGTACTACGGCATTCTGGCGTTCAACCTGGCCGTCGCGTGGTGGATCGACGAGCCGCTCCTGCTCGGAACAGGACTGCTCCTGCATGTTTCGCTCTGCGCGGCTTTGTGGTCTTGTTATGCTGTGACGGGCGTCCGTCGCCGGGCGCGCCCGGGCGCGCCGAGGTCGCATCCGGCTTTCGATTAGGCCGGAGCGGGCGTCCCCGAGGTGCCCGGTGCGGGGCGCTCGACGAGGTGCAGGCGGACCGCGTCACGCCCCCGTGGCGCCCCGGATCGAACAGCCAGGCAGCAGGGCCGCTCTCGGCGGTCCGGTGAAGAGGGGGAATCCCGGAATGAGCGTACCGGCCTCGCAGATGTGGGCCGTCGCGTCCTACGTGCTGAAGCAGCGGTTCAGAGGGCGCGACCGCTACCCCCTGGTGCTGATGCTCGAGCCCTTGTTCCGGTGCAACCTCGCGTGCGCCGGCTGCGGCAAGATCCAGTACCCCGCGCAGATCCTCCGGAAGCACCTCACGGTGGAGGCGTGCCTGGGGGCGGTCGAGGAGTGCGGGGCGCCGATCGTCAGCATCCCGGGCGGCGAGCCGCTGATGTACCCGGAGATCGGCCGGCTCGTCGGCGAGTTGGTCGCGCGCAAGAAATACGTCTACCTCTGCACGAACGCGATCCTCCTGAAGGAGAAGCTCGACGAGGGCCTCTTCACCCCCTCGAAGTACCTCAGCTTCAGCGTGCACATGGACGGGCCCCGAGAGGAGCACGACGAGGCGGTCTGCCGCGAGGGAGTGTACGATCAGGCCGTCGAGGGGATCCGCGAGGCGCTGCGGCGCGGCTTCCGCGTGACCACCAACACCACGCTGTTCGAGGGCGCCTCGCCGCTTCGCATGCGCCAGTTCTTCGACGAGATGATGGATCTCGGCGTGGAGGGGATGATGCTCTCCCCCGGGTACAGCTACTCGAAAGCCCCCGACCAGGAGCACTTCCTCCGGAAGAGTCGGACGAACGATCTCTTCTCGAGAATGCTGTCCGATCCCGCGCGGCGCTGGAAGTTCAACCAGTCGCCGCTCTTCCTTCGCTTCCTGATGGGCAAGCACGACTACGAGTGCACGCCGTGGGGCAACCCCACGTTCAACATCTTCGGATGGCAGCGCCCCTGCTACCTGCTCCAGGAGGGCTATGCCGAGAGCTTCCGGGATCTCATGGATACGACCCGCTGGGAGCAGTACGGCAGGAAGAGCGGCAACCCGAAGTGCCGTGACTGCATGGTCCACTGCGGGTTCGAGGCCACGGCCGTCAACGAGACGTTCGGCACCTGGAAGGGCTTCGTCGAGACGGTCTCGGCCACGCTCACCGGCAGGCTCTGATGGGCGAGCCCGAGGAGACGCTCGAGGGCTGGCTTCCCGAGGTCGGGCCCGACCTGTCGCTCGACAGGCTGATCGAACTCGCCTTCGACTATCGCGGCAACACGACCGTGGTCAAGACCGACGGCCACGAGGTCGATGGCTACGTCTTTGACCGCGACGCGGATGCGGCCGAGCCCTTCATCCGGATGTTCGACGCCAGCGGAGCGGGCCCCGTCAGGATCCGGTACGCGGAGATCCGCACGGTCAGGTTCACGGGCAAGGACATGGCGGCCGGGAACTCGTACGCCGCGTGGCTCCGGCGCAAGGAGGAGCGGAGGTCTCCGGCGGAGACGCCCGGCACCCCGGGACCGTGACCGTTCTCCTCGTCCTGGCGGCGCTGGAGGCGGAGGCACGCTGGCTCGCCGCCGAGCTCGGACTGACCCGGGTGGCGGCGTGTCCGTGGCCGCGGTTCGCGGGCGGCGGCGTCGAGATCCTCACGATCGGTCCGGGCGCGGCGCGACTGGAATCACGCTGGCTCCGGACCGGCGAGCGTCCCGGCCTCGTCGTTTCGGCCGGCGTCTGCGGAGCCCTCTCGCCCGTCCTCGCCGTGGCGGGCACCCTCGCGGTGCCCCGAACCGTCATGACGCTCTCCGGTGTCCAACTCACGGTCGCTCCCGACATCCACGCGCGAGCCCTCGCCGCGGCGGCCAGCGCAGGGTATACCCCGGCGGTCGAACCCCTCGTGACGACCGACGAGATCGTGGACACGCCCGCAGCCCGGGCGGCCCTCTGGCGGCGGACGGGCGCGGTTGCCGTCGACATGGAATCCGCCGTCGTCCTCGGCGCGGCGGAGCAACGGGGTGTACCGGCACTCGTCGTGAGGGCGGTCTCCGACACCGCCGGACAATCGGTCCCGAGAGAGCTGATGGGGCTGGTCGACGAGGCCGGGCGAACCCGACTGGGTCGTGCGGCATTCCTCGCGCTCCGCCGGCCCGGGCTGATCAGCACCGCGCTGAGCATGGGGTGGGCCGCCGCCCGCGCGATCAGGTCCGTCGCCGCCGTCCTCGGACAGCTTGTCGAGCAGGAGCGGAAGGAAAGTGCCGGGAATGGCCGTTCCAGCAGGCGCGGCTGACCGGGCCCGGTGCGCGGCGCGTGCTTGCCCGCCCCAACCCGGCTGGCGCGGGAGGATTCGATGCTGACGCTGCGGCGCCGCGCGCACGGAGTCGCCGCCGGCACGGGCGTGGCGAGAGCCCGGGTGCCCGTGCCTTAATGGACGCACTGGTGACGGGCGCCACGGGTTTCGTCGGCGCCAACGTCGTCCGCGAATTGCTCGGCGACGGGCGCACCGTCCGCGCACTCGTGCGCCGATCGAGCGACCGTCGCGCGATCGAGGGGCTCGCGGTCGAGGTGAGCGAAGGCGACCTCCTCGACCCGGTTTCGGTCGAGCGCGCCGTGAAGGACGTCCGGCAGGTGTTCCACGTCGCGGCGGACTATCGTCTCTGGGCGCGTGACCCGCGCGAGCTCGCTCGGACGAATGTCGATGGCACGCAGACGGTGCTGCGCGCCTGCGCCGAGGCGGGCGTCGAGCGGGTCGTGTACACCTCGTCGGTCGGGGCGCTGGGCATCACGGAGGACGGCAGCCCCGGCACGGAGACGACGCCGGTGACACTCGCGGACATGGTCGGCCCGTACAAGGCGTCCAAGTTCCTCGCCGAGCAGGTCGCCCTCGAGTGGGTCTCGCGGGGCCTCCCGGTCGTCATCGTCAACCCGTCGACGCCCGTCGGGCCCTGGGACGTCAAGCCGACGCCGACGGGTCAGATCATCGTGGACTTCCTCCGTGGCCGGATGTTCGCGACGCTCGACACGGGGCTCAACGTGGTCCACGTCCGCGACGTGGCTCGCGGGCACCTGCTCGCCGCCGAGCGCGGCCGTGTCGGCGAGCGGTACATCCTGGGCAACCGGAACGTGACGCTGACCGAACTGTTCGGGATGCTCGCCCGGCTGACCGGCCATCCGGCGCCCCGGTTCCGGGTGCCGTACGCCCTCGCGTGGTGCGGCGCGCTCGGCGCGGAGGCCGCCGCCCGGTTGACCGGAACCCCCCCACGTGTGTCCCTGACCGCCGTCCGGATGGCCCGGAGGCGCATGTACTTCAGCCCGGAAAAGGCGGTGCGCGAGCTGGGGCTGCCTCAGAGCCCCGTCGAGGAGGGACTCCGCGACGCCGTCGAATGGTTCGCGGCGCGCTCGTATGTCATAATCCCGGACGGCCAGGGCCGGGACGGCCCGAGCCGGGTGACCAGCGGGCCATGAACTCCGACCAGTTCGTCTCGCGCCTGACGCGCAAAAGCCGGTCGAACTTCTACTACGCCTTCCTGTTCCTGCCGCGGCCACGGCGTGAAGCGCTGTACGCCGTGTACGCCTTCTGTCGGATCGTCGACGACGTGGTGGACCTGGGGGGCAACTCGTCGAGGCAGCGCACGGAGCTCGAGGAGTGGCGGGCCGAGATCGCGCGGTGCTACGAAGGGGGCGCGCCGAGGACCTCGGTGGCCCGGCGGCTGGCGGAGGCCATCCGCGCGTACGCGATCCCTCGCACGGCGCTCGAGGCCGTGATCGACGGGGTCGAGATGGACCTCGATCAGGTGGCGTACGAGACGTTCGACGAGCTGTATCCGTACTGCTATCGCGTCGCCTCGGCGGTCGGGCTCTGCTGTATCGAGATCTTCGGCTACTCCGAGCCGCGCGCGCGGGAGTACGCCGTGAACCTCGGCATCGCGCTCCAGCTCACCAACATCCTGCGGGACGTCGAGCCCGATGCCCGGGCCGGGCGCGTCTACCTCCCGCTCCAGGACCTCCGGCAGTTCGGCGTCGCGCCCGAGGACCTCAGAGCCGGCCGGTACACGGACTCTTTCGTCGGGCTCATGAACCACCAGGCACGGCGGGCGCGGCACTTCTACGAGGCGGCGCGGAGGAGCTTTCCCTCGGCGGACGCCCGGGCACTCGTGGCGGCCCGCATCATGGGTCGGATCTACTTCACGCTGTTGCAGGAGCTCGAGGCGCGCCGCTTCCGGGTCTTCGGCGAGCGCGTCTCGCTGCCGGCGCACCGGAAACTGGCGATCGCGCTGCGGATCTGGGCGGAGACGCGGCTCGGGGTCGCCGCATGAGGGCCGCCGTGTACCGGGGGCGCAACCGCGTGAACGTGGGGGAGTGGCCGGTGCCGCGGATCGGCCATGGCGAGCTGCTGCTGCGGCTGCGCGGGTGCGGGCTCTGCGGATCCGACATCGCGAAGATCGTGACGGATCATCCGGCGCCCTCGGTCTTCGGCCACGAAGTGGTCGGCGACGTCGTGGAGGCCGGCCCCGGGGTCGAGCGCTTCGCGGTCGGGGACCGGGCCGTCGCCGCCCACCACGTGCCGTGCTTCGAGTGTCATTACTGCCGCCGCGGCAGCCCATCGATGTGCCGGGGCTTCAAGCGGACGAACCTGGACCCGGGCGGTTTCGCCGAGCTGATCCGCGTGCCCGCGGCGAACGTGGCGTGGGCGACGTTCGGCATCGCGCCGCACGTGAGCGACGAGGCGGCGTCGTTCATCGAGCCGCTGGGCTGCTGTCTACGGGCGGTCGGTCGGACCCCGGTGGGACCGGGTGACCTGGCGGTGATCGTCGGCCTGGGCTCGATCGGCTGCCTCCTCGCACAGCTCCTCGGGCGTTCGGGGGCCGGCGTCGTCGGGCTCGAACCGCTCTCGGCGCGCGCGGAGGTCGCGCGGCGTCTCGGCATCGACGCATTCGCCGCGGACGAGGCGGTCGAGGGCGTCGTCCGGGAGCGGACCGACGGGCGCGGGGCGGACCTCGTGCTGATCACGGCCGGCGGCTCGACCGTGCTGCCGCTGGCGACCGGGCTCGTCCGCGACGGCGGGACGATTCACTACTTCGCGGGTGGTCCCGGGGAGATCCTGCCCGTGCCGCTCGAGACCCTCTACCGTCGAGAGCTGACGGTCACGACGACCTATTCCTCGTCGCCCGCAGACCTGGCCGAGGCTCACGCGCTCGTGACCGGCGGCGAGGTGACGGTCGAGCCGCTGATCAGCCATCGACTTCCGCTGTCCGACGTCGCGCGAGGGGTCGATCTCATGCTCCGCCGGGAGGCCATGAAGGTGTTCGTGGTGAGGGACCAGTGAGGGCGGTCGTCTTCTACGGACCGAACGATCTCCGGGACGAGGAGCTCCCCCGGCCGGCACCGGGGCCCGGCGAGGTGGTCCTCCGCATCGAGGCGGCGCTGACCTGCGGCACGGACGTGAAGACGCTCCGGCGCGGTCACCCGGTGATGATCCCCCGGCTGCCGACGGTGTTCGGCCACGAGATGGCCGGGACCGTGGCCGCCGTGGGTGCCGGCGTGCGCGGGTTCAGCGAAGGGGACCGGGTCGTGGCGGCCAACTCCGCTCCGTGCGGCCGCTGTCACCTGTGCCTCGCCGCGCGGCCCAATCTCTGCGAGGATCTTCTCTTCGTCAACGGTGCCTACGCCGAGTACATCGCCCTGCCGCCGCGGCTCGTCGACAGGAACCTCGTCCGTCTCGCGCAGGGCACCCCGGCCGCGCGGGGGGCGTTCGCCGAGCCGCTCGCGTGCGCGCTGCTCGGCGTCGAGCGGGGTCGCATCGACGCCGGCCAGACCGTCGCGGTGTTCGGCCACGGGCCGCTCGGATGCCTGATCGCCATGCTGGCCACGGCCCGCAAGGCGCGGGTGATCCTCCTCGGCAAGCGGGGGTGGCGCCTCGAGCGTGTCCGCCAGCTCGGGCTCGCCGAGATCGTCGATACCGTCGGTCTGCCCGACGTCGTCGACGAGATCCGGGGCCTGACCGGTGGGCGTGGCGCTGACGTGAGCGTCGACGCGACCGGCCGTCCGGAGGTCTGGGAGCAGGCGATCGCCGCGGTCGGGAAGGGGGGCACGGTGGTGTTCTTCGGCGGCTGCGCGCCGGGCACCGTCGCCCGGCTCGACACGCGGCGGGCGCACTACGAGGAGCTCACGCTGGTCGGCGCGTTTCACCACACGCCGGAGCTGATCCGTCGCTCGATCGAGCTGCTCGAGTCGGAGATGGTCATCCCCGACGGGCTCATCAGCCACCGGATCGGGCTGGCCGGGGTTCGCGACGCCCTCGACCTGATGGCCCGCGGGCAGGCGCTGAAGGTCCTGATCGAGCCATGACGGGTGCTATACTCGGCCGGGCTTTCGTGACATGACGACGAAGCTGTCCGAGATCGTCCTGGCGGGTCCCCGCGGCTTCTGCGCGGGCGTCGAGCGCGCGATCGACATCGTCGAGCTGGCCCTGGCCGTCTGCCCGCCGCCGGTGTACGTGCGCAAGGAGATCGTGCACAACCGGCACGTGGTCGACGAGCTCCGGGACAAGGGCGCGATCTTCGTCGACGAGCTGGACGAGGTGCCCGACGGCGCGACGGTCATCTTCAGCGCCCATGGCATCTCGCCGATCGTGCGGTCGGAGGCGCAGGACCGGGGCCTCCGGATCATCGACGCCACCTGCCCCCTCGTGACCAAGGTGCACCTCGAAGCGATCCGCTACGCGCGGGATGGGTACACGATCATCCTCGTGGGCCACGAGGACCACGACGAGGTGATCGGCACCATGGGCGAAGCCCCCGACCGGATGCTGCTGATCGAGCACCCGGACCAGGTCGTCGACCTGGCCGTGCCCGACCCGGAGAAGGTCGCGTACCTGACCCAGACGACGCTCTCCGTCGACGACACGCGCGAGTGCATCGAGGCCCTCCGGCGGAGGTTCCCCAAGATCGTCGGACCGGCCAAGGACGACATCTGCTACGCCACGCAGAACCGGCAGGCGGCGGTCAAGACGCTCGCCGGCGACGTCGACGTCGTGCTCGTGATCGGGGCCGCCAACAGCTCGAACGCCAACCGTCTCCGCGAGGTGTCGGAGGTCAACGGCACCCGCGCCTACCTCATCAACGACGTCCGCGACATCCGCCCCGAGTGGCTCGACGGCGTCCGGCGCATCGGGATCACCGCGGGCGCCTCGACGCCGGAGATCCTGGTCACCCAGGCGGTCGAGGCGCTCCGCCGGTCCGCGGGGGTCGTCGTGCGCGAGGTTCGCGTCGTCGACGAGGACGTGCGGTTCGGCCTGCCCGGCGAACTCGAGCAGGTCGCCCGCGAGACCGGCAAGGCGGTCCCGCCTCGCTCGGCCGTCGCCCGCCTGGGGCGCTGACGCCCGGAACGACGCTGCCCCGGCCAGGGAATGGTCCGCCGGAGCGCGCCCCGCGGCCGCGGCGGCTGGCATGCCCGGCGCCGTGAGCCCGGAGGCGTGGCTCCCCGGATGACGGTGTGATAGCATGTCGCGCACTCTCGCGTCAGCAGGACCGAGAACGACCCGCAGACCGATCTCCGCGGTCCACTGCGAGGGACCGGGCACGAGGCGCAGGTGGGCCTGCGGGAGCGGAGTTGCCAGGAGGTAGGGCATGGCGCTGGACATCGCCCGGATCCGCAACGTCGGCCTCATCGGCCACGGCGGCGTCGGCAAGACGTCGCTCGCCGAGGCGCTCCTCTTCACAGCGGGCGCGGTGACGCGGCTCGGCCGCGTCGACGACGGCACGACGACCACCGACTTCGACCCCGACGAGATCAAGCGGAAGATCTCCCTCAACCTCGCCGTCGCCTACTGCGACTACCGGAACCACCGCGTCACCCTGGTCGACATGCCCGGCTACGGGGACTTCATCTCCGAGGCGCGCGCGGGCCTCCGGGTCGTGGAGGGCGCGGTGGTCGTGGTCGACGCGGTGGCGGGGGTGCAGGTCCAGACGGAGCGTGTCTGGAAGTTCGCGACCGAGTACGATCTGCCGCGCGCCGTTGTCGTCAACCGGCTCGACCGCGAGCGCGCCGACTTCTTCCGCACGCTCGAGTCGCTGGCCAAGCGGCTCAAGGGCCGGCTCGTCCCGCTCCAGATCCCCGCGGGCGCCGAGGCGGACTTCAAGGGCGTGATCGATCTGGTCCACATGAAGGACGTGCCGGCCGAGCTGGCCGCTCAGGCCCAGGAGTACCGGGAGAAGCTGATCGAGGCCGTGGCCGAGACGGACGACGACCTGCTCAACACCTACCTCGAGGAGGGCTCGCTCGACGAGGCCGAGATGCTCCGGGCACTCCGGGCCGGCATCGCGACCGGCAAGATCATGCCGGTGCTCTGCGCGTCCGCGACGAGGAACGTCGGGAGCCAGGCGCTCCTCGACCTGATCGTCGACTGCTTCCCGTCCCCGCTCGACCGGGGCGAGGTCGCGGGCACGGACCTCAAGACGAAGGAGCCCGCCACGCGGGCGCCGGACGCGCAGGGCCCGACCGCGGCCCTCGTCTTCAAGACGCTCTCCGATTCCCACGTCGGCAAGCTCTCGCTGTTCCGGGTCTACTCCGGCACCGTGGCGTCCGACTCGCAGCTGCTGAACGCCTCGCGCGGCGTGCGGGAGCGGATGGGGCACGTCGCCTGGATGCAGGGCAAGGCCCAGAAGAGCGTCGAGACGCTGGGGCCGGGCGAGATCGGCGTCGTGGCCAAGCTCCGGGAGACGCTCGCCGGAGATACGCTCTGCGACGAGGCCCACCCGTTCGGGCTGCCCCGGATCGAGTTCCCGGAGCCGTCGATGTCGTTCGCGATCCAGCCGAAGACGCGCGGCGACGAGGACAAGATCAGCATTGCGCTCCACAAGATGGTGGAGGAGGACCCGACGCTGCACTCGCACTACGACCCCGAGACGAAGCAGCTCCTCGTGTCGGGCGTCGGGCAGATGCACGTCGAGGTGGCCGTGGAGCGCATGAAGCGCAAGTTCAACGTGGACGTCAACCTCCTGCCGCCGCGCGTGCCGTACAAGGAGACCGTGAAGGGCCGCGCCGAGGTCCAGGGCAAGTACAAGAAGCAGACGGGCGGTCGGGGGCAGTACGCCGATGTCTGGCTCAAGGTCGAGCCGCGCCCGCGGTCGGGAGGGTTCGAGTTCGTCGACGACATCTTCGGCGGCGCGGTGCCGCGGAACTACATCCCGTCGGTCGAGAAGGGCGTGCGCGAGTGCATGAAGCGGGGCATCGTGGCCGGCTATCCCGTCGTCGACCTCCGGGTCACGCTCTACGACGGCACCTACCACGAGGTCGACTCCTCGGACATGGCCTTCCAGATCGCCGGGTCCATGGCCCTCCAGAAGGGGTTCATGGAGGCGGGGCCGATCCTCCTCGAGCCGATCATGAACGTCGAGGTGACGTGCCCCTCCGAGCAGGCGGGCGACGTCATCGGCGACATCAACGGCCGGCGCGGCCGGATCATCGGCATGGAGCCCGCCGGCGAGACCGCCGCGGTGCGCGCGCAGGTCCCGATGTCGGAGATGCTCAACTACGAGCCGAGCCTCCGGTCGATGACGGGGGGGCGCGGGGGATACTCGATGGAGTTCTCGCACTACGAGGAGGTGCCGGCCTTCCTCGCCGAGAAGGTGATCAAGGAGGCCCGCGCGGAGAAGGAGAAGGCGGAGAAGCACTGATTGATCATCGCGGCCCACGCGAACGGGCCGGCCGGCCGCCGTGTGCGCGCTGGCGGACACCGAGAGGGCGTGACGGGATCGGCGTCGAGGGGACCGGGGGGGGTGTTGGGGAGGAGCGGCGCTCGCTCCCCCCGACGCTGACCGAGGCGAGGTCGTGCGCTACGGGTTCGTGATCGACCAGCGGAAGTGCATCGGCTGTCACGCCTGCACGGTCGCGTGCAAGGAAGAAAACCAGGTGCCGCTCGGCGTCTTCCGGACCTGGGTGAAATACATCGAGCGGGGCCAGTTCCCCCACACCCGCCGCTACTTCTCGGTGCTCCGCTGCAACCACTGCGACAACGCGCCGTGCGTGACGATCTGCCCGACGACCGCGCTCTACCGGCGGGCTGACGGCATCGTCGACTTCGACGGCGAGCGCTGCATCGGCTGCAAGTCCTGCCTGCAGGCCTGCCCGTACGACGCGCTCTACATCGATCCGACCACGGGCACGGCCGCCAAGTGCAACTACTGCGCGCACCGGGTGGAGGTCGGGCTCGAGCCCGCCTGCGTGATCGTGTGCCCGGTGCAGGCGATCGTCGCCGGCGATCTGGACGACCCCGGCAGCCGGATCGCTCAACTCGTCTCGACGGAGCCGCTCCAGATGCGGAAGCCCGAGCAAGGGACGAGGCCGAAAGTCTTCTATCTCGGGGCGGACGCCGCCGCCCTGACTCCGACGCTCCAGGCCCCCGGGGACGGGCAGTACCTGTGGGCAGGGCGCCCGGCCGAAGGCGTCTCGCTGGTCTCGATGGTCGCCGGAACGGCGCCGGCGCCGCGCGCCGGAGGCGCGCTCTCGCGCCCCGTGTACGACGTGCCCCACCTCTCGCGGCCCTGGGGCTGGCGGGTGTCCGGGTATCTCTGGACGAAATCGGTCGCGGCGGGAGCGTTGCTCGTGGCGGCCGTGGGGACCCTGAGCGGCGCCCCGACGGGCGGGACGCTGTCCGGTGTCGCGGCGCCGGCGATCGCCCTCGTGTTTCTCGCGCTCACGACCGTCCTGCTCATCTCGGACCTGAAGCGGCCGGACCGCTTCCACTACCTTCTTCTGCATCCGAACCGGCGCTCCTGGCTCGTCTGGGGCGCCTGGATCCTCATGGCGTACGGGCTTGTCGGCGCAGTCTGGTTCCTCGCCGGGCTGACGGGACGGGACTGGGCGCTCGGGGGGTGGCTCCCCCCGGCCGCGATCATCCTGGCCGCCGCGACCGCCGGCTACAGCGCGTTCCTGTTCGGACAGGCCGAGGGGCGGGACTTCTGGCAGAGCCCGCTCCTCCTCCCCGAGCTGCTCGTGGCCTCGCTCATCGCGGGTGCGTCCTCGCTCATCGTCGTCGCCGCGATCGCCCACATCGAGACGGCGGCGGGAGACCTGCTGGCCGCCACGCTCGGCGGCTCGCTCGTCCTCCAGGCCGTCCTGCTCCTTGCCGAGCTGTCGGGCTTCCACGGCAGCGCGGACGCGGTAGAGGCCGCGCGACAGATCACCCATGGCGCCCTGCGGGGCCGTTTCTGGCGCGGCGTGGTGATCGGCGGCCTCCTGGCTCCGCTCGCGCTCCTGCTCCTCGGCGGAGGCGGCGTGTTCGTCGCGGCCCTCCTGGCCCTCGCCGGCCTCTGGGTCTGGGAGGACGTGTGGCTCCGGGCCGGCCAGTCGGTCCCGTTGAGCTGAGAGGGGTTGGCGCCGCGCGCCGGCCGGACCCGGAGGACCGAAGTGCGACCGTATTCGCCGGGTGATCGGCTACAGAGGACTGGTTGACTCGGTCTCCCGCTGACCCGTTGCATCCGGCGGCCCGTGAGCTGCCCGCCAGGGCGGGCGGGCTCGCGAGCTACCCGCCCGTCGAGCGCTGGGAGGACTGGACCGAGTACGACCCCGCCGCCTGGCCGCGCAAGGTCGAGCGGCGCTACTCGCTCATCCCCACGATCTGCTTCAACTGCGAGGCGGCGTGCGGGCTCCTGGCCTACGTCGACCAGAAGACGCTCCGGATCCAGAAGTTCGAGGGCAACCCGCAGCACCCGGGCAGCCGCGGCCGGAACTGTGCCAAGGGACCCGCCACGCTGAACCAGGTCGACGACCCCGAGCGCATCCGCTATCCCCTGAAGCGCGCGGGAAAGCGGGGCGGCGGGCAGTGGCAGCGGGTGACCTGGGACGAGGTGCTCGACGACATCGGTGGCCGCATCCGCAAGGCCCTCGTCGAGGGACGGCAGAAAGAGGTGATGTACCATCTCGGGCGCCCGGGCCACGAGCTGGTCTACCTCCAGCGCGTCTTCCACGCCTGGGGCATCGATGGTCACAACAGCCACACCAACGTCTGCTCCGCGGGGGCCCGCGCCGGCTACGCCTTCTGGCACGGGATGGACCGCCCCTCGCCCGACCACGCGAACGCGCGGTTCATCCTCCTCCTCTCCTCCCATCTCGAGACGGGTCACTACTTCAACCCGCACGCCCAGCGCATCATCGAGGCGAAGATGCGCGGCGCGAAGGTCGCCGTGCTCGACACGCGGCTCAGCAACACCGCGTCGATGGCGGACTACTGGCTCTCCCCCTGGCCGGGTTCCGAGGCGGCGGTGCTCCTGGCCATGGCGGGCATCCTCGTGCGCGAGCGGCTCCACGATCGCGAGTTCGTGCGCCGCTGGGTGAACTGGGAGGAGTACCTGCGCGAGGAGCGGCCCGACCTGCCCGTGACGTTCGAGGCCTTCGAGCGGGCCTTCACGGAGCTGTATGCGGAGTACACGCCCGAGTTCGCCGAGCGGGAGAGCGGTGTCCCGGCAGGAACGATCGTCGAGGTCGCGCGCGAGATCGGCCGGGCCGGTTCGGCGCTGGCGACGCACGTCTGGCGGAACACCGCGGCGGGGAACCTGGGCGGCTGGCAGGTCGCGCGGGCGCTCGAGCTGCTCGTCGTCCTCATGGGCGCCGTGGGAACTCCGGGTGGTACGGCGCCGAACGCCTGGAACAAGGCGGTCCCCGCGCCGCCCATGATGCCGCCGCCGGGGAAGGTGTGGAGCGAGCTCCTGATGCCGCGGGAGTACCCGCTCGCGTTCTTCGAGATGAGCTTCCTCCTGCCGCACTTCCTCAGGGAAGGACGGGGCAAGCTCGCGATGTACTTCACGCGCGTCTACAACCCGGTGTGGACGAACCCCGACGGGATGTCCTGGCTCGAGATGTTGACCGACGAGGCGAAGGTCGAGCGCCACGCCTGCCTCACGCCGACCTGGAGCGAGACGGCGTGGTTCGCGGACTACGTGCTCCCGATGGGCCACGCCTCCGAGCGTCACGACTTGATGAGCCAGGAGACCCACGCCGCGCGCTGGATCGGCTTCCGCCAGCCGGTGCTCCGCGTGGCGCTCGAGCGGCAGGGGAAGACCTTCGACCTGACCTGGCAGGCGCACGAAGAGGCCGGCATCGGGCAGGTCTGGGAGGAGGACGAGTTCTGGATCGAGCTGTCCTGGCGGATCGATCCCGACGGCGCCCTCGGCATTCGCAAATACTTCGAGTCGCCGTACCGCCCCGGGGCGAAGCTCAGGATCGAGGAGTTCTACCGGTGGATCTTCGAGCACAGCGTGCCCGGCCTGCCCGCCGCCGCGGCCACCGAGAGGCTCTCGCCGCTCGCCTACATGCGGAAGTACGGCGCGTTCCTGATCGAGGACGGCGCCTACCGCACCCACGAGAAGGCGCCGCCGGCGGGCGACCTGGACGGAGCCGTGGTCGATCCCGTGACGAAGGTGGTCGCGAAGGACGGCCAGCCCGTCGGCGTCGAGGTCGACGGTCGGGCGGCGCTCGGGTTCCCCACGCCCTCGCGGAAGCTTGAGTTCTTCTCGAAGACCCTGAAGGACTGGCAGTGGCCCGAGCACGCCGTGCCCGGCTACATCCGGAGCCACGTCCACCCGTCGCGGATCGACCGCGAGCACGGCGAGATGGTGCTGCTGCCGACCTTCCGCCTGCCGACCCTCATCCACACGCGCTCCGGTAACGCGAAGTGGCTCTACGAGATCTCCCACAGCAATCCGCTCTGGCTCCATCCCGAGGACGCCTTACGGCACGGGGTGGCGACGGGCGACCTCTTGAAAGTGACGACCGCGATCGGCTACTTCGTCGACAAGGTCTGGGTCACCGAGGCGATCCGTCCGGGCGTCGTCGCCTGCTCGCACCACCTCGGCCGGTGGCGGCTCCAGGAGGACGCGGGCGGGGAGCGCTGGTCGACGGCGCTGGTGGACCTGAAGCAGGTGGAGCCCGGCCAGTGGCGCATGCGCCAGGTCCACGGCATCCGGCCCTTCGCCAGCGACGATCCCGACTCCGGGCGCATCTGGTGGGAGGACGCGGGGGTCCACCAGAACCTGACCTTCCCCGTGCACCCCGACCCCGTGAGCGGCCAGCACTGCTGGCACCAGAAGGTGACGGTCTCCCGCCCGGGCCCCGACGAGCGCTACGGCGACATCTTCGTGGACACGAACAAGTCCTTCGAGGTCTACCGCGAGTGGCTCAAGCTTGCACGGCCGGCGCCGGGCCCCGGCGGCCTGCGCCGCCCGCTCTGGCTCCCGCGCCCGTTCAAGCCCGACGCGTCGACGTACAGGATCTCCTGAGGTCCGGGCCAGCCTCGGTCGGGAGCGCCCTCCCGGACGGGACACACCCGGGCCCGGGTCCCCGGCCTCGTGATCGTTCATCGGGGTTCCGTGGGCGCGACCCGACTGACCTCGAGGATCGAGCGGGCCACCGAGGGCGGTTGGCGGCGCCCGCCTCCGGTCATGCCGGCGAGCGAGCGGGCCGCGCGCGGCACGCCGACGGGTACACGGTTCGGCCGGGCCCCGCGGGGCCGTAGTCCGACCAGAGCCGGACGGGGCGCTTCGAGCGAAGACGCACCGCAGACGCCCCGCCGGGTCGCGTTGACACTGGACTCCGCGGAGAGGTACATTCGGGTGGCGACGGTCGCCTCCCGTCCCTCTGGACCGGAGGCGATATTTTTGCCCGCTCGCCGGCGACGAAGGAGGTCCGCATGTCGGTGCAGCAGATGCAGGCGTTGTACGCCTCGATGCCGGAGCGGCTGGCGCGGGCGAGACAGCAGTTCGGACGGGCGCTCACCCTCGCCGAGAAGATCCTCGCCGCCCACGCCCTCGACCTCGACACGCAGGTCTGGGACCGTGGCCGCGCCCAGCTCCGGCTCCAGGTCGACCGGGTCGCGATGCAGGACGCGACGGGGCAGATGGCGCTGCTCCAGTTCATGCAGTCCGGCAAGAAGACGGTGGCGGTCCCGTCCACCGTGCACTGCGACCACCTGATCCGAGCCGAGAGCGGGGCGGCCGAGGACATGCGGCGCGCCGCGACCGAGAACAACGAG
>CAZWXA010000016.1:0-6569 GCA_964637755.1 uncultured bacterium
CTAGCCGCCCGGGCCGCCGCCGTTCACGTAGATCACCTGGCCGGTCAGGTAGCTGGCCGCCTCCGACGTGAGAAAGCGGACGACGGCGGCGATCTCTTCGGGTCGTCCGGTCCGACCGAGCGGCACAGAGCGGACGAACGCGTCGGCCTTCTCGCGCCCCATGCCGGCGAAGGCCTGCTCGAGCATCTCGGTCGCGATGGGACCGGGCGCGATCGCGTTGACGCGAATCCCGTGAGGGCCCTCCTCCTTCGCGAGGATGCGCGTCAGCGCGTCGAGCCCGCACTTGGACACGGTGTAGGCACCGTACAGGGCCGGGAAGCGCTGGGTGACGTTGGAGGAGAGATTCACGATGCAGCCGGTCTCTCGCTCGCGCATGTGCGGGAGCACGGCCTTGATCAGGGAAAACGGCCCGCTCAGGTTCACGCGAAGCACCCGCTCCCAGTCGTCGAGCGGGACGTCCCCGAGCCGGACCCTGGCCGCGGACACGGCGGCGTTGTTGACGAGGACGTCGACCTGCCCGAACACGTCGAGGGCTGACGCGATGAGATCATTGGCCTGCGCCGGAACGCTCACGTCAGCCTTGAACACCCGCGCCCGGCCGCCTTGCACCACGATCTGCTCGACCAGGTCCCGGGCTTCGCGGTCGCCTGTACGATAGTTCGCCGCGATCGTGAAGCCGGCCTCGGCCAGACCCCGCGCGATGGCGCGGCCGATTCCGCGCGAGGCGCCGGTCACGATCGCCACCCTGTTCTCGGCTGTCATGGCCCCGCTTCCCTGCAAGTCGCCGCGGGCGAGCCTGTCCCGACTCGATCAGCCCGCGGGGTCACCAACACACGTCGACGAACCCCGCGTGCCCCGCCAGCGGTAGCGGCGCCGGTCTCCTGCGTGTGATCGGTCTTCCGGCTACACGTAGCTGAAGCCCATCGTACGGCAGTGGTAATGCAGTCCCCCGTCCTGCACGATGAGGAACAGCGCCATCTCGTCCCCCTCGTTGTGGTGCGAGTGGGCGTCTCCGGGAGGCGTGACCATGACGGCGTGACGCTCCCAGTCGATGCGGGCCCCGTTCACGAGCGAGTAGCAGTTCGTGCCCTGCACGACGAGCGTCACCGCGACGGAGTTGTGCCGGTGGGCTCGCTGCGACTCTCCGGGCAGGAGCGAGTTCATCGCCAGCGTCAGCGAGGGGAGGGCCGTCCGCCGCTTCTCGAGCGCGACGCTCGCGAAATTCACGGCCTTGCCCGGCAGGACTTTCTCGGGCGGCATCCGGTGGATCAGATCGAGCTGGTGCCGGATCTCCTCCGCGGGATAGTGCACCGCCTCGATGGGCGCCTCGCCGGAGGCCGGCGGCCGGGCGCGCTCGAACGCCAGCTCGGGTTCGTTGGTGACGATCCAGAGCACGCAATCGCTGGCGCCCGCCTGGTGCGACGCGGAGACTCCGCCCGGAAGACAGAACGCGTCGCCGGGCTCCCAGGCCAGCCGCTCCGCTCCCCACGCTGTCTCGCCGGAGCCCTGGATCACGTGGTAGATCTCGCCGCTCGCCCGGAAGCGCGTGTCCAGACGCTCGCCGGCGCGGATGCGGCCGAACCGGGCGAGGATGAGCGGCGTCGTCGCGGGGAAGTCGAGGTCGAGGGCGCCGCTCTGATCGAGGGTGACGAGCCCGGTCGGCGTCGCCGGGTCGAGCGCCCGGTCCCGCTCCCGCAGGAACAGTGTCGCGGGGACCCGGGGAGTCTTGATGTCGAAGCCGTCCGCGGACGAATAGTACCTGGCGCGGAGCGTGTAGGGCGTCTCAATTCTGGTCGCCATCGGCTGGTCTCCTGTCGGGCCGTGGAGAAGGGCCCATCCGCACTGGAGAGGGCCTTCCCCGGATCACCGCTGGTTCTCGAACAGCTCTCCCTGGCGCCAGACCCCGGCGAAGGTCCGCCGGTGGACGGGACAGGGCCCGAGTCGGTCGAGGGCGTCGAGGTGCTCGGGCGTCGCGTAACCCTTGTGGCGGGCGAAGCCGTATCCGGGATACTTCGCGTCGAGCTCGACCATGATCCGGTCGCGCGTGACCTTGGCGACGATCGACGCGGCGGCGACGCTGGCGCATCGTGCGTCGCCGTGGACGAGGTTCTTCTGGCGGCATGCGAGCGTGTTCAGCCGGACGAAGTCGGTGATGACCAGGTCGGGCGCCACCGCCAGCCGGGAGAGCGCGTCGAGCATCGCCGCCTCGGTCGCCCGGAGGATGTTGATCCTGTCGATCGCCGCATGGTCGACGAGGCCTGCTCCGACGGCCAGGGCTCGCTCCGAGATGATCCGGAACAGGTCCTCGCGCTCCCGAGGGGTGAGGCGCTTGCTGTCGTCCAGACCCCTGATGCGACGCCGGGGATCGATCACGACCGCGGCCGCGACCACCGGCCCCGCCAGGGGCCCACGCCCCGCCTCGTCGACTCCCGCGATGGTGTCGATACCCGCCCGCCATGCCTGCCCTTCGAACCGGTACGACGCCGACGGGCGCGGCGCCATCAGTCCTGCGCGCTACCCGCCCGATTGCGGAACGACCGCCACCCGCTTCTCCTTCAGGCGCGCGGCCTTGCCCGCGAGCTGCCGCAGGTAGTAGAGCTTCGACCGGCGCACCCGCCCGCTCCGCATCACCTGGATCGCCTCGATGCGGGGCGAGTGCAGCGGGAACGTCCGCTCGACGCCGACGCCGTAGGAGATCCGCCGGACGGTGAACGACGCCCGGATACCCTCGCCGCGCTTGCGGATGACGACGCCCTCGAACGCCTGGGTGCGCTCCTTCTCGCCCTCGATGACCTTGACCTGCACCCGCACGGTATCGCCGGGAGCAAACCCGCCCCGGTCCTTCCTGAGCTGGCCTGCCTCGACTACGCGGATCGCATCCATGACTCGTCTGGCCCCTTTCCTCGTCTGAATTCCTCGACCAGCTTCTGCTCGGCCGGCGTCAGATCGGCGGTCTCGAGCAGATCCGGCCGTCGCCGCCAGGTGCGCCAGAGCGCCTGCAGGCGCCGCCACCGGGCGATCTTCGCATGATCCCCGGACAGCAGCACCTCCGGCACCGGCAAACCGCGAAACTCCTCCGGCCGAGTGTACTGCGGCCCCTCGAGGACGCCGCGCGCGAAGGAGTCGTGTCGCGAAGCCTCCGCGTCGCCCAGGACGCCGGGAATCAGGCGCGCGACGGCGTCCGTGACCACGAGCGCCGGCAGCTCTCCGCCAGTCAGCACGTAGTCGCCGATCGACAGCTCGTCGTCGACCGCCGCGCTCACCCGCTCGTCCACGCCTTCGTACCGGCCCGCCAGGAGCACGAGGTGGGCCACCCGGCTGAGCTCGCCGGCGATCTCCTGCGTGAACCGGCGACCTCGAGGGTCGAGCAGCACCACCCGGGACTCCGGCGTGCGCAGCGCCTCGACGGCGGCGAAGATCGGCTCCGGCTTGAGGACCATCCCCCTGCCTCCGCCGAACTGATAGTCGTCCGTGACCCGGTGCTTCCCGGCGGCGAAGTCCCGCAGGTTGACGGCCCGGATCTCGATCAGCCCCCGCCCGCGCGCCCGGCCGACGATCGACTCGCCGATCGGCCCCTCGACCATCCGGGGGAACAGCGTGACGATGTCGATTCTCACAGCTCCAGCAGCCCCTCGGGCGGGCGAATGACCACTCGCCTCGCCTGCAGATCGACCTCGATGACGATTTCGGGCACCGCGGGAATCAGTCGCTCGCGGTCCCCGTCGAGAACCACCCACACATCCTGCGCCGGGCTGCCCTCGATGCCGCTCACCTCGCCCACCACCTGCCCCGTCTCGGTCTCCACCCGGCAGCCCTCGAGCTGCCACGGGTAGAAGCGGCCAGCGGGAGCGGGCACCACGTCGGACTCGGGGACGGCGATCCGCCGTCCCCGGAGTGCACGGGCCGCATCGACCCCGTCGATGCCCGCGAGCTTGACGATGAGGTCACCGCCCTGCCGCGTCACGCGCTCGACCTGCCGAATGACGCGTACGCCTCCGTCCGGGTCCCAGGTGACGCACTGGGCCAGCCCCGCGAATCGCGCCGGCTCGTCCGTCAACGGCCTGACCCGGACGTCACCCCGCAGACCGTGGGGCCGCACAACCTGCCCGATCGCGACGAGGCGGGGCGGGGCGGCTAGGTCCCGAGCCCCGCGCGGGCGATGAGGTGCTTCACCGTGTTCGACGGCTGCGCGCCCTTTTTCACCCACTCCGCCACCTTGTCCTTCTCGATGTGGATCGTCGGCGGTTCCGTCAGCGGGTCGTAGTGTCCGACGATTTCGATGAACCGCCCGTCCCGCGGCGCGCGTGAGTCGGCCACCACCACGCGGTACGCGGGCCGCTTCGTCGTTCCTGTCCGTCTCAACCTGATATGGACTGCCACCCGGGAATCCCCCCTTTTTTCATCTTGCCTTCGAGGCCCTTCAGGCCTCGCATCATCTTCCTGAGCTGCGCGTACTGCTTGAGCAGCCGGTTGACGTCCTGCACCGTCGTGCCGCTGCCACGCGCGATGCGTGACCGGCGGTTGCCGTTGATGATCTGCGGGTGGAGCCGCTCCGCCGGTGTCATCGAGTCGATGATCGCCTCGAACCGCCCGAGGTCCGCCTGCTCGCCGTCGAGGTCCTTCGGCGCCCCTCGCAGGGCTCGGCCGAACGGCAGCATCCCGAGGATCTGGTCGAGCGGTCCCATGCGGCGTACCTGCTTGAGTTGCTCCCGGAAATCCTCGAGCGAGAACGTTTCCTGTCGGATCTTCTGGACCAGCTCGTCGGCGGTCCGGGCGTCGACAACCGCCTGGGCTTTCTCCACGAGCGAGAGCACGTCTCCCATCCCCACGAGGCGGGAGGCCAGCCGCTCGGGATGGAACGGCTCGAGCGCGTCGACCTTCTCCCCGACGCCGACGAAGGCGATGGGGCGGCCCGTGACGTGACGGACCGAGAGTGCCGCGCCACCGCGCGAGTCTCCGTCCATCTTGGACAGGATGATCGCGTCGATGCCGACCGCGGCGTTGAACTTCTCCGCCACCGTGACGGCATCCTGCCCGGTCATGGCGTCGATGACCAGCAGGATGTGGTGCGGCTTCACCGCCGCCTTCACGGCGCGCAGCTCGTCGAGCATGGCCTCGTCGACGTGCAGGCGCCCGGCGGTGTCGAGAATGAGGGGGCTCAGGCCCCGTTCGGCTCCCTCCCGGACCGCGGCCGCGCAGATGTCGACCGGTTTCTGGTCCGCCTGGCCCACCACCGGAATCGCGATCTGGGCGCCGAGGGCGCGGAGCTGGTCGATGGCGGCCGGACGGTAGACGTCGGCCGCCGCGAGCAGCGGATGGTGACCCTGCTTGCCGAAGTACCGGGCGAGCTTCGCGGCCGTCGTCGTCTTCCCCGATCCCTGCAGCCCGATCAGCATGATGACGGTCGGGGGGTGGGATGCCATCGCCAGGCGATGCCCGCTCCCGCCCAGCAGATCGACCAGCTCGTCGTGGACGATCTTGACGACCTGCTGGCCCGGCGTCAGCGACTTGAGGACGTCCTGGCCGACTGCCCTCGTCTTGACCCGCTCGACGAACGCCCGGACGACCTTGAAGTTGACGTCCGCTTCCAGGAGCGCGACCCGCACCTCGCGGAGCGCTTCCTGGATGTTCTCCTCGGTCAGCCGGCCGTGGCCACTGACGCGGTCGAGGATGCCCTGCAGACGGGTCGAGAGTGATTCGAGCATGCGAAGCTAGCAGTTTACAGAAGCTGGCACCGAAAGACAACGACTCCCTGCGCCCCGGCTATGCCCTGATTCTGCCACCGTGGGTGTTTCATGACGGGCATGCCGGGGCGTGAGAAGCCGTCGGGGTGCGCGGCGGCCGCGGCGAGAGGGCTCTTGTCTCGTCCGGGAGGATGCGGCCTGCGCTCATGGCGCTTCCGCGGCGCGTCGCATCCGCCTCATGGCGGCGGCGGGGTCGGGGGCGCCGAAGATCGCCGAGCCCGCGACGACCGTCGTCGCCCCGTGGGCCGCGAGGGTCGCGACGAGGTCCACGGTGACGCCTCCGTCAACGGAGACGTCGGCGGGCCTCGCCCGGAACATGGTCCGCACCTGCCGGATCTTGGCGAGCGCGCTCGGGATGAACTTCTGGCCCCCGAAGCCTGGGTTCACGGACATGACGAGCACCAGGTCGAGGTCGGCCAGCAGGTAGTCGAGCACGGACGGGTGCGTGGACGGGTTGAGGGCCACGCCCGCCCGCGCTCCGAGCTCGCGGACCAGTGCGAGCGTCCGCTGCAGGTGCGGGCTCGCCTCGGCATGGACCGTCACGGCGTCCGCGCCCGAGCCGACGAACGCGGGGACCCAGCGGTCGGGCTCGACGATCATCAGGTGGACGTCGAGCGGCAGCCGCGTGCGCTTGCGGATGGCCTCCACGACCACGGGCCCGATCGTGATGTTCGGGACAAACCGGCCGTCCATGACGTCCACGTGGAGCTGGTCGGCGCCCGCCGCCTCGACGACCGCGATGGCGTCAGCCAGCGCGCCGAAATCGGCGGAGAGGATCGACGGCGCGATCTTCAGCATCTCGCGTGATGGTACACGAGATCCCCG
>CAZWXA010000016.1:6669-15731 GCA_964637755.1 uncultured bacterium
GCGCCGGGTCGTGCCGGGTCCATCGAGGCGGGCTTGTCGCGGCGACGGAGCTGTCCCGCGCCGCTCCCGCTCAGGCCCGCCGGCGGAGACGGAAGGCGGTGAACCCGTCGGTGCCGTGCGTGTGCGGCAGGCACCGGAGCACGCCGGTGTGGTCGAGATCGAGCGGCATCGGGGGCGGCGAATCCGTCGAGAACTCCCCGTTCGGCGCGAGGACGGCCCCCACGACCGCGTCGTTCTCCTCGGGCTCGAGCGAGCACGTGGCGTAGACGAGGACCCCGCCGGGCTTCACCATGGTCGCCGCCGCGGCGAGGATCCGGCGCTGGCGGGTCTGCGCGAGGCCGAGGTCTTCCCGCGTCCTTCGCCATTTCACATCCGGGTTCCGCCGGAGCACGCCGAGGTTCGAGCAGGGCGCGTCCACGAGCACGCGATCGCAGGCGTTCTGGTACCCGGGCGCCAGGGTCTCGACGGTGCCGGGTCTGGTCTCGATCACGTCGAAGCCGAGCCGCCCGGCGGCCTCCGCGACCAGCCCGAGCCGCTGCGGCTCCGGGTCGAGGGCGATGACCCGGCCCGAGTTGTTCATCAGCGCGGCGAGGTGGGTCGTCTTCGTACCCGGAGCGGCGCAGACGTCCGCCACGGTCTCCCCCGGACGGGGATCGAGCAGGCGGCAGACGAGCATGGACGCCTCGTCCTGGGGCACCACGTGGCCGTCGACGAACACCTTCCACTCGGCGGGACGGACGCCGTGCTCCACGTTGAGTCCCTCGGGGGCGTACCGCGTGGGCGACGCGAGAAGGTGTTCCTCCTCGCGCAGGCGCCGCGCGACCTCTTCGCGGGTCGTCCTGAAGGTGTTCACGCGCACCGTCAGCGGGGGGCGATCGTTCATCGCCAGCATGAGGCGCTCGGCCTCTCCCTCGCCGAAGCGCTCGATCCACCGGGCCGCGAGCCAGGTCGGAAAGGAGCACCGCACGGCGAGGGCATCCACGGGGTCGTCGGGCAGGAGCGGGAGGCGCTCCCGCGGGCCGCGACGCGCGAACGCCCGCAGCACCGCGTTGACGAACTCCGGGGCGCCCGGTTTCTCGCGCTCCCTGGCCAGCGCGACCGCGTCGTTCACGGCGGCCCAGGCCGGGACGCGATCCAGGAAGACGATCTGGTAGGCCGCCATCCGAAGGAGCGCCAGCACGCGGCCGTCCAGTCGGTCGATCCGCCGCTTCGAGTGCGGCGCCAGCAAGGCGTCCAGCAAACGGCGCCAGCGGAGCACGCCCAGGACGATCTCCGTCGCCAGCGCGGCGTCGCGGGACGACAGGCGGGCTCGCTCGATCTCGGCGTCGAGCGCGAGATCGGCGTACGCGCCTTCGGTCTCCACGCGCTCGAAGGCCCTGGCGGCGGCGCGCCGGGCACGGGAGGCCGCCGTCACGCGGACTCGAGGCGGTCGCCGGCGCGGAGTCGAGCGCCGCGCAGGTACTCGCTCCACGAGAGAATGCGCCGGTTCTCCGGCTGGACCTCGATCGGCTCGACACCTTCCTCTCCGGCGGCGACGCACAGGCCGTCCGCGGTCTCGACCAGCGTGCCCGGCTCGGCGTGGCCTGCGGCGCGCCTGGCCGCCTTCGCCCGCCAGATCACCAGCCGTCCCGCGGAGGTCCGCGTGGTGGTACCGGGCCACGGGTTGCAGCCCCGAATGCGGTTGACGAGCGATCGGGCGGGCTCGCGCCAGTCGAGATGGCCGTCTGCCTTCGTGAGTCGCGGCGCGAGCGTCGCGTCCGCGTGCCGCTGCGGCATCGGTGTGATCGTGTCCAGGTGCCCGAGGGTCTCGATCAGCACCTCGGCGCCGATCACGGACAGGCGTTCGCCGAGCTCGCCCGCCGTCTCGCCCGGGCGGATCGCGGTGCTTCGCGACCGCAGGATCGGTCCCGTATCCATCCCTTCGTCCATCTGGAACGTGGTGATGCCGGTTCCGGTCTCGCCCCGGATCAGCGCCCAGGCGATGGGCGCTGCGCCGCGGTACCGCGGGAGCAGCGACGCGTGCACGTTGATGGATCCCCGTCCGGGGACGTCGAGGATCGGCTTCGGCAAGATCTGGCCGAAGGCGACCACCACCGCCACGTCGGGCCTGAATCCGCGGAGCGGCTCGACCCAGCCGGAGTCGCGCAGCCGTTCCGGCTGGAGGACTGGGATTCCGGCCGCGACCGCCCGCTGCTTGACCGGCGAGGAGGTCAGCCGTTGCCCGCGGCCGGCCGGCCGGTCGGGCTGGGTGACGACGGCGGCCACCTCGTGGGATGTGAGCAGGCCCTCGAGGGTCGGCAGCGCGAAGCGCGGCGTTCCGTAGAAGAGGACCTTCATGTCAGCGTCAACGCAGATGGGCGCTTTTCAGCGGCCGGCTAGAGCGCGAAGGCGCGGTGGGGAACGTGCTCGCGGAGGCCTTCCTTCCTGATCCCCCGCTTGATGCGGTCTCGCTGGACCGGGTCGAGCCGGTCGATGAAGAGGACGCCGTCGAGATGGTCCATCTCGTGCTGGATCACCCGTGCGAAGAGCCCACGGGCCTCGACGGTGACGGGCCGGCCCTCCTCGTCCTGCGCCTCGAGGCGAACCCATTCCGCGCGCGCCACGGGGGCGAAGATCCCCGGAATGGAGAGGCACCCCTCCTCGGCCACGACGCGCCCGCCCTGATCGACGATCTCCGGGTTGACGAGACATCGAGGGCCGCGCCCCTTCTCGTCGTCGACCACCATGAGCTGGAGGGAGACGCCGATCTGCGGAGCCGCCAGCCCGACGCCCACCTCGCGGTACATCGTGTCGATCATGTCGCGGAGGGTCTCGCGAATCTGCGGGGTCACCTCCCTCACCGGCTCCGCGCGACGGCGCAACACGGGATCGCCGTACTTTCGGATCTTCAGGGCCGCCATCAGTCCACCGGGTCCATTTCCGTCTCTATGATACCGCGAGCGTGCCCCCGGTCCTGGAGCGAGGCCGACACTCGCGACGGGAGGTCGGCGTGACCCTTGACCAGGATGCGCCAGGCGAGCCCGCGACGCTCGGGGACGGCCGGGTAGACGGTGAGCCCGGCGTCTCTGAGCCGCGGGAGGCACCACTCGGCGAGCGCGCGGGCGTCCTCGGACGACCGGGCGCGCGCGCCCACCCGGCAGAGGCGACGGAAGGGCGGGTAGCCAAGCTCCGCCCGGAAGCGGAGCTCGTGCTTGTAGAACTCGGACCGGTCCTGATCGACCACCGACCGGATGCCGTAGTGCTGGGGATTCTGGGACTGGATCACGACCCATCCGTCGGGACCCACACGCTCGGCGGCGGCCCACATGAGCTCGAAGGCGCGCTCGCTCGCCCGGAAATCGGCGATCCGCAGGAGCTGATCCGGCGTGACGAACCCCACGAGTCCGAGGGAGCGCGGACCGAAGAGTCCGAGCGCCCCACGCGTGCCGATCACGATGTGCGCATCCGCCGCCTCTCGCCGCTGTGCCGCGCGCCGCGCGCCGCGACCCGGGCCGGGGTCGTGGCGCGCGATGCGTGCCCCGGGGAACCGGCGGCGCAGCGCGTGTTCGACGCGCTCCACGCCCCAGCCGAACGGTGACAGGCGGCGCCCACCGCACGTCGCGCACGTGTCGGGCGCGGCCTGTCGGTGGGCGCACAACCGGCAGCACAGGGTCCTGTCGACGCGCGAGAACGAGAGCGCGATCCCGCACTCGGGGCATCGCGGGACGCTTCCGCACTCGTCGCAGGCGAGGGTCGAGCTCGCCCGGCTCACGAGCAGGCAGACACGACGCCCGAGCGCGAGCGCGTCGCGCACGGCGCGGGCCAGCGACGGCGTGAGCGGGTCCGTCCGCAGCATCCCGCGCGTGTCGGCGACGGACACGGAGGGCCAGTCCGCCGGGTCGGCGGGATGAAGCCTTGCTCGCCCGCTGTCGGCGTGCCACCACATCTCGACACTCGGCGTGGCGGACGGCAGCAGCGCCCGCATCCCCTCGGCGGAGGCCCGCCGGAGTACCACCTCGCGCGAGTGGATCCTCGGTGCGCCGGGCGGCTTGTGCGCGGCGTCGTGCTCGTCGACGAGGACGAGCATCGCCGGTGGCGGGACCGGAGCAAGGAGCGCCGATCGGGTTCCCACGGCGAGGCCGAGGTCTCCCGCAGCCAGCGCGTTCCAGGTCCGCCAGCGCGCGCGTTCGCTCACTCCGCTGTCGAGTCGGCCGACCGCGCCGAGGGAGGCGAGTGAGTCGGCCCACTCGCCGGCGGTCTGGATGTCGGCGGTCAGAACGAGCGTGCCGCCCGCGTGCGATCGCACCTCCGCCAGCACGCGAGCGGCGCGATCGGCGGCGACGAACAGCTCGGGCAGCCCGGACGGACTCGGCCCCCCGCGCACGCACTCCCGGGCCTCCGGCAGCGGCGCCACCCCTTGCGCCGGCGGGAGCAGCGCAGCACAGGTCGAGCCGAGCGAGGACAGGCTCTCGGCGGCGATCCAGCGGGCAAGATCGAGCTGCGCGGCGGGCATGATCGGGCCCGGCTCGAGCACGGCGGCGAGTGGTTTGAGGCCGGCGGTATCCGCCTCCCGGAGCCCGACGATGAGGCCCGGTCGGACGGCGCGGCGGAGTGGCGCCAGCACGCGCTGGCCCGGCGCGACTCCGAGGTGGCCGGGGACCGAGTACGCGAAGGACTGGGTGATCGGGAGGTCGAAGACAACGTCCGCGATCATTGGGGGTGCGGGCCCCCGGGCTTCGCCACGCCCGCACCTCGCCTCGTCTTCGCGCTGAGGTTGTCCGGGCCCCCGGGCTTCGCCACGCCCGCACCTCGCCTCGTCTTCGCGCTGAGGTTGTCCGGGCAGGCGCCGTGACGCGCGATTCTCGCGTGGGCGCGGTCCGTCGTTCGCCGCGGATTCGTGCTCGGTCTCTGCGGGCGGGCAACAAGGGGCGCGCACGGCCCGTGCGAATGGTTCGTACCCTGCCACGGGAGTGCAGCGGCGGTGGCTCTCGATCCGCACGGCATGGGTCGGCTCGACGGGTCTACGTGGCGCGGAGGCGATCGTACTCCCGACGGGCGAGCTTCAGGTCTTCGTACGCCATGCGCTTGTACTCCTGCCCGGGATTTCGGAGAAGGAACGCGGGGTGGAAGGTCGGTATCAGGCGGGCTGCCCCGTAGGTGTGGACGCGTCCTCGCAGCTTGCCGATGGGCTCCCGCGTCCGGAGCAGCGCCTGGGTCGCGACGCTGCCCAGCGCCAGGATGACCTTCGGTTGGATGGTGGCGAGCTGGGAGGCCAGGAACGGGCTGCAGGCGTCGATCTCGTCGGTCTCGGGATTGCGGTTCCCCGGAGGCCGGCACTTCACGACGTTCAGGATGTACACGTCCGCCTCCCGGTCGAGCTTCACCGACTCGAGCATCCTGGTGAGGAGCTGACCCGCCCGGCCGACGAAGGGCTTGCCTTGCTGGTCCTCGTCGGCGCCGGGACCTTCTCCGATGGCGACGAGATCGGCTCGGGGATTTCCGGAGCCGAAGACGATCGTCGTGCGCCCGTCGCACAGCTTGCAGCAGCGGCACCCCTGGAGACGTTCTTCCTGGGTCCGGAGCTGCTCCGCGGGTGAGGCGAGGTACGCGCCCGAGAGCGGAAGGTCCGTCACACCCATGTCCCGGTGATGGCGGAGACAATCGCCGACGGCACGCAGGGCGTTGGCCAGCAGTTCCGCTTCCACGGATCAGCGGGGCGTGGCCGTCCGCGCGCGCGCCCGCAGCGCCAGGACGCGGTCGAGGATCGCGCCAGCGATGGCGGACTTCGGTCTCCGCGACAGGGAGAGCGTCTCGCCCCACCGGTCGGCGAGCAGGACCTCGTTGTCGTCGGCGTCGAAGCCGATGCCCTCCCGGCTCACGTCGTTGGCGACCAGGAGGTCGACGCCCTTGTCCCGGAGCTTCTCGCCCGCGTGCCGGGCGACGTCGCTCGTCTCGGCCGCGAAGCCGACGACGAAGGCGGACACCCGTTGCGCCGCGATCTCCTTCAGAATGTCGGGGTTGGGGACCAGCTCGAGCACGAGTCGCTCCTGCCGCGACTTGATCTTCTCCGACCGGGCCTGTACGGGCCTGTAGTCCGCGACCGCGGCGGCCTTGATCACGATCGTCGCCTCCCGGACGTGCTGCAGGACGGCCTCGCGCATCTCCTCCGCGGACTGCACGGGCACGAAGACGGCGCCCGGGGGCGGGGACATCGCCGTGGGTCCCGACACGAGCACCACCTCGGCGCCGCGCCGGAGAGCGGCGGTCGCGAGGCTGTAGCCCATCTTGCCCGAGGAACGGTTCGAGATGTAGCGGACGGGATCGATGGGTTCTCTCGTGGGGCCCGCGGTGACGAGGACGCGCTCTCCGGCGAGATCCTTGACCGGCGAGAGTAAGCGCAGCAACGCTTCGACCACGTGCTCGACCTCGGGCAGCCGGCCCTTGCCGGCAAGGCCGGAGGCGAGCGCGCCCGCCTCGGGCTCCAGCACCGTGGCGCCCCGGTACTGCAGCGTCCGTACGTTCGCCTGGACGGCCGGGTGGTCCCACATCCCCGCATCCATCGCCGGCACGAACAGCACGGGTGCGCGCGCCGCCAGCAGCAGCGTGGTGAGGAAGTCGTCGGCCAGGCCAAGGGCGGCTCTGGCGAGCACGTTCGCGGTCGCCGGGGCCACCACGATGGCGTCCGCTCGCTCCGCGATCGCGACATGCTCGACCGCCTCCCCGCTCCGGGGATCGAAGAGGTCCAGGAGCACCGGGTGGCCGGAGAGTGTCCGGAAGGTGAGCGGGGCGACGAAGTGCCGCGCGTGCTCGGTCAGGCAGACGGTCACGTCGGCGTCGAGCCGGGTCAACTCGCGAAGCAGGTACACGGCCTTGTAGGCCGCGATCGACCCGGCGACGCCGAGGATGATCGACCGTCCGGCGAGGGACGTCACGGGTTGCTCACGCTTTGCCGGTCTCGCCCTCGTCCTTGACGCGGTAACCGACCTTGGCCTGCGCGATTTCCTCGAGCGCAATGCTGGTCGGCTTCTTGTGCTTGGTCTCGACCTGGGGCAACGCGCCCCGATTGAGCTGTCGGGCCCGCTTGGCCGAGAGCACGACGAGCAGGTACCGGTTGGACACCTTGTCGAGCGACTTGCCCAGCGATGGAAAGGCCATCAGCTTCGTACCTCCAGGTCTGGTAGTGCGAGAGAAAGGCGGTTCGCCCGGCACCGTTCCGCCTGGATGACCGCCGCCAGTTGCTCCACCGCGTCCTTCACGTCCCGGTTCACGATCAGGTAGTCGTACTGCCGCCAGAGCTGGATCTCCTCGCGGGCGCGGCGAAGGCGCCGTTCGATCTCGGGGTCGGCGTCGGAGCGCCGCTCGCGCAGCCGCTGTTCCAGCTCCGTCATCGACGGCGCGATGACGAAGATCAGCACCGCTTCGGGGTAGCGCACCCGCAGTTGCCGCGCACCCTGCGTGTCGATGTCGAGCAGGACGTCGCAGCCCTCGCCGAGGGCTCGCTCGATCGCCCCGGCGTGCGTGCCGTAGAGGTTGCCGTGTACGAGCGCCCACTCGGCGAACCGGCCGGCTTTCCGGAGCTCTGCAAAGGCGGACTCGGTCACGAAATGGAAGTCCGTCCCGTCGATCTCGCCCGGCCGCGGCGCCCTGGTGGTATAGGAGACCGAGTAGGCGAGATCCGGCAAGCAGGTTCGAACCTCGCGGCAGAGCGTCGTCTTGCCGGCGCCCGAGGGCGCGGACACGACGATCAGCGTCCCCCGCCGTGAGATCATTCGAGGTTCTGTACCTGCTCGCGCACCTTCTCGAGGAGGCCCTTCAGCGCGATCGCCGACCGGGACAGCTCGAGATCGTCCGCCTTCGCCGCGATCGTGTTGACCTCGCGATTCAGCTCCTGAACCAGGAAATCGAGCGCCCGGCCGACCGCGCCGCCATCCTTCTGCATCAGCGCGAATTGCTCGAGGTGGGCGCGGAGGCGGGTCAGCTCCTCGGCAATGTCCGCGCGCTCCGCCCAGATGGCGACCTCCGTCAGGATGCGGGATTCGTCGAACGGATGGGTTCCGAGCAGGCCGGTCAACCGCTCCTGGAACCGCGCCTGCTGGCGGGCGGCCGCCAGGGGAACGCGCTCCGCGATCCGATCCACCTCGCGGACGAGCGCCTCGTGCAGATCCCCGAGCGCCGCCGCGAGCGCCTGGCCCTCCGTTTCCCGCCGCTCGATCAGCTCGGCCAGCGCCCCCGCGAGCGTCCGCTCGATGAGCGGCCAGATGACCTCGGCCGGCAAAGCCTCCGCCTCCTCCACGCTGACGACGCCGGGGCGATCGAGGATCCACTCGAGCCGCGCGCCTCCGGAGAACCCCAACTCCACGGCCATCCGCCGGGTCGCCTCCGCGTACATCCGGGCGAGGGGTACGTCGGCCGTCACGTGCTGACTCGATTCCCCGGGCACGGGCGTCACGCTGATGCTGACCTCGATCCGCCCGCGCTCGATACGTCGCTGGATGACCCGGCGCGCCTCGCCCTCGAGCGAGGCGAGCGGGCGCGGCAGCTTCAGGGCGATATCGAGATGACGGTGATTGACCGACCGGATCTCGACCGACACGGCAACCGTGTCACCGGTCGCCTGCGCCCGCCCGAACCCGGTCATGCTGCGGATCATCGAGGCGCCTCCACCAGACGAATGATAGGCGGAAATGTGCTGTAGTGTCAATGTGTTGCACATTGACACCCCCTCGGGCCCGTTGTAGAGTCCAGACCGCGTGAAGCAGGTTCTCGTCGCTCTCCTCCTCGTCCCGCTCCTCGCCGGCGGGGTGTTCACGTTGCTCAACTGGGTCTTCCGCCGGCGCGGATCGAGCTTTCACCTGGTCGCTTCCGTGCTCTCCCAGTGGCTGGTCGCCTACCTCGCCTGGACTCTGGTGGGGGCCCTTGTCGACAGCCGGGAGTTTCTCGGGGAGCCTGCGCACTTCCGGTACACCCGACACGGTTTCGTCTTGTTTGCCCTCGTCTTCGGTCTGTGGCAGTACCGCCTCGCTCGCGCGGGCGCCCTGCGGCACGCCACGCGCGTCTTCGTCTGGAGCCAGGTCGGTTGGCTC
>CAZWXA010000016.1:15831-21719 GCA_964637755.1 uncultured bacterium
CGGGGCTCAAGGCACCCGCACGACGGCGGGCTCGCCCTCGGGTGACTGGTAGCGCGCCTTCTGGAAATCGAGCAGGTCCTCGCGCGCCTCGGAGAGATCCTGGGCCTGGGCGGCGCGTGTGCGGATTCTCGCCCGCAACGTGTCCTCGGGCGCGTCGCACCACATGACCTGCACGGCGACGCCCGCTTCCCTGCCTAGCGCCCGGGCCCCGTCGCGCTCGGCCCGGCGGCCGAAGACGCCGTCGAGGATCACGGTCCACCCGGCGGTGAGGAGGTCCCGCGCGATCTCGAGGCAGCGGGCGTAGGTGCGAGTCGTCATCTCCGCCGTGTAGAGCCCGCGAGCGAATCCTCCTTCACTCCGGTGGTGCCAGGGCACGCCCGCGACCTGCCGGCGCACGGCGTCGGTGCGGACGACGATCCCGTCCTCGCGCGAGAGCCTTCGCGCCACGGTGGTCTTCCCGCTCCCCATCAGCCCGGTCATCACGATCAGGCGCGGAGCAGGCCGTGGCGCCGTGTAGCTCGCGGCGAGCGCGAAGTAGTCGTGGGCTCGCTGGCCCTGGGCCGGAGTTTGCATCCCCAGGACCTTGCCGCGGACCCAGGCGCGATAGGCGCGGTAGAAGTCGAGCAGCGGGACCGCGGTGTAGTCGCCGCTCGCGTCCAGGTAGGCGTTGACGAAGTCCATCGCGAGTTCGCCCCGGCCGAGCATGTCGAGGTCCATCGCGAGAAATGCGATCTCCGACCCGGTGTCGCCGTAACGGAAGCGGTGGTTGAACTCGATGCAATCGTAGATGCGGATCGGCTCGGTACAGCAGATGTGCTGGGCCTGCAGGTCACCGTGACAGTCGCGGATCCGTCGTGCACGGATGCGGGCCGTGAAGCGGAGCGCGTTGTTTCGCATGAAGCGGGCCACCCAGGCCCGCATCCCCTCGCGGATTTCCCGCCGCAGGATCTCGGGGGGAACGTGACGAGTCTGGGCGAAGTTCTCGCGCCAGTTCCGCGCGATCACCGCGCGGGAGCCGAAATGGCTGATGGCGCGGCCGTGCGCGGCCGCCGCGTGGAAGTCGGCGACCACGCGGCCCAGCCTCTCCATCAGCGGGGCATCGGCCCGGCCCAGGGCGACGAGACGATCGAGCATCCGGTCCGCGGGGAGCCGGCGCATCCAGACCGCCACGTCGACCACGCGCCCGCGGCGTCTGATCTCCTTGACGCCGAGGTACGTGTCGGGCGCCAGACGGCGATTCAGGCGGACTTCCTCCTCGCAGAAGTGACGGCGCCGCGTGAGCGTGCGGAAGTCGAGGAAGCCGAGATTGACCGGCTTCTTGACCTTGTAGACGTACTCGGGCCCCAGGAACACCCAGGAGATATGCGTCTCGACGACCGCCTCGCCAGGAAACACGCCGTGCAGGCGCGCGGGCAGGTGGACCGGTTCGCCGGCCGGCGCGGTGCGCATTCGCCGCTCAGGCGCGGCTGCCGGGTTTGGTCGCGCGACCGCCCGCCGTGCAGAGCGGGCACTCCCCGGGCTCGAAGGTCGGGATCGCCAGCGTGGCGAGCGCGGCGCGCCTCACGGGGAGCGTGGCCGCGCCCCCGCTGCGATCGATCAGCGCCCCGACGGCGACCACCAGGCCCCCGCACTCCTGCACCGCCTGCATCACCTCACGCGTCGAGCCTCCAGTGGTCACCACGTCCTCCACGGCGAGGCAGCGCTCACCCGTGGCGATCGCGAACCCCCGCCGCAGGCGCATGACACCGCGCTCGCGCTCGGTGAAGAGCGCCCGGAGGCCGAGAGCCCGGGCGACCTCGTGCGCCACGAGGATCCCGCCGATGGCCGGCGCAATGACGAGATCGAGCCGCTCGTCCCGGAAGTGGGCCGCGAGCTCCGTGCAGAGTGCCTCCGCGTGGCGGGGGTACTGGAGCACGAGCGCCGACTGCAGGTACGTGTCGGAGTGCAGACCGGAGCTGAGCAGGAAGTGGCCGCGCAGCAGCGCTCCCGTCCGCTCGTAGAGGGCGAGCGTTTCGGCCTCGGGCATCACCAGCGACGCCCGCACGGCGGGGCTTGCCATGAGGAACGCTCGCCGGCGGCGCGCGTCATTGCATTTCGTGGAGGATGGCGTGGGCGGCGGCCGTGGGGTCGGGTGCCCCGGTGATGGGCCGGCCGACCACGAGGTAGTCGGCGCCGGCGCGAATGGCCGCGGCCGGAGTCGACGTCCGCGCCTGGTCGTCGGCGGCGCCACCGGCGGGCCGGACGCCCGGCGTCACGATCACCCACTCGCGTGGCATCAGGTACCGCAGGGGCCAGATCTCCCGGGGCGAGGCGACGCAGCCGTCGAGACCGGACTCCCTGGCTCGCTGCGCCAGGTGCAGGACGTGGCCCTCGACCGACGTGGCCACGCCGAGGTCGGCCTGCAGCGCCGCCCTCCCCAGACTCGTCAGGACGGTGACGCCGAGGCAGATCGGTCTCGCCACGCCGAACTCCTTGGCCGCCGCGGTCGCCGCATCGGCCGCCGCTCGCATCATGGCCCGCCCACCACTCGCGTGGACGTTCAGCATGAACACGCCGAGCCGAGTCGCCTCGCGCACCGCGCCGGCCACGGTACTCGGGATATCGTGGAACTTGAGGTCGAGGAACACCTTGAAGCCGCGCTTCTGAGCGTGCTCGACGGCGGTGGGACCGGCCGCCGTGAAGAGCTGGGAGCCGATCTTGCACGCTCCGACCACGCCGACCAGCCGGTCGAGCAGCTGGTCCGCGTCGGCCAGCGTCTCCACGTCGAGCGCGACGAGCAGGCGGCCCTCAGGCGTCACGGTGGTATTCCTGCAGCGTGCGTACCGTGTGCTCGCTCTTCAGCATCGCCCTGATGGCTCCGATCGCGGCCTGGGCGCCGTCCGGCGTCGTGTAGTACGAGATGTTCTGCAGGACCGCGGTGCGGCGGATGAGGGAGGAGTCCTTGCGCGCCCGGCCGTCCTCGGGCGTATTCAGCACGAGGGCGATCTCGCCGCGCCGCATGAGGTCGAGAACGTTTGGGTGGTAGCCCTCCGCGACCTTGCTGATGACCTCGACCGCGAGGCCGCAGAGCTTCAGGACCTTCGCCGTCCCCGAGGTCGCCGCCAGCGAAAACCCGAGGTCGACGAGCTGCTGGGCCAGGAGGGCGGTCAGCCGCTTGTCGCCGTCCTTCACCGACAGGAACACCTTCCCGGTGGTGGGCAGGGGCGACCCGGCCGCGATCTGCGCCTTCCCGTACGCCTTCCTGAAGTCGTGGTCGATCCCCATGACCTCGCCGGTGGACTTCATCTCCGGCCCGAGGACGACGTCGACGCCGGGGAACCTGGCGAACGGGAACACCGCCTCCTTGACGGCGATGTGCGGGATGTCCCGCTCTTCCGTGAACCCGAGTTCCGCCAGGCGGTGGCCGAGCAGGACCTTGGTCGCGAGCTTGGCGAGCGGCACGCCGATGGTCTTGGACACGAACGGCACCGTCCGAGAGGCGCGCGGGTTGACCTCGAGCACGAAGACCTGCTCGTTGCGGACCGCGAACTGGACGTTGATCAGCCCGAGGACGCCGAGCTCCGTCGCCAGCGCCTTGGTCTGCGACTTCAGCAGCGCGATCTGGCCGTCGCCGAGCGAGTAGGGTGGGAGCGCGCAGGCGGAATCGCCCGAGTGCACGCCCGCCTTCTCGATGTGCTCCATCACGCCGCCGACCGTGACCACCTCGCCGTCCGAGATGGCATCCACGTCGACCTCGAGCGCGTCCTCCAGGAACTTGTCGACGAGCACCGGATGCTCGGGTGATACCCGGACGGCCTCGCCCACGTATGCCCGCAGATCCTCCTCGTCGTGGACGATCCGCATCGCGCGCCCGCCGAGCACGTACGAGGGCCGTACGAGGACCGGGTAGCCGATCGCGGCGGCGATGCGCTCGGCGTCCTCGAACGAGCGGGCGGTCCCGCCTGGCGCCCGCGAGAGCCGGAGGTCGTCGAGGAGCGCGCTGAAGCGCCCGCGGTCCTCCGCGCGGTCGATGGCGTCGGGGGAGGTGCCGAGGATCGGGACGCCCGCACGCATCAGGGGGCCGGCGAGCTTGAGGGGAGTCTGGCCGCCGAACTGCAGGATCACGCCGAGCGGCGCCTCGCGATCGATGATGTTCAGGACGTCCTCGAGCGTCAGGGGCTCGAAGTAGAGCCGGTCGGAGGTGTCGTAGTCCGTGGAGACCGTCTCCGGATTGCAGTTGACCATGATGGCCTCGACGCCGAGTTCCCTGAGCGCGAAGGCCGCGTGCACGCAACAGTAGTCGAACTCGATCCCCTGGCCGATCCGGTTCGGGCCCGAGCCGAGGATGACGACCTTGGGCCGGGCGGTGGGAGGTGCCTCGTCCTCCTCCTCGTAGGTCGAGTAGAGGTAGGGCGTGTGGGCGACGAACTCCGCCGCGCACGTGTCGATCATCTTGAACGTCGCGCGGATCCCGCGGCCGAGCCGGAGCGCCCGCATCTCCTCTTCGCTCCGCCCGGTCAGCTCCCCGATCCGCCGGTCCGCGAAGCCAAGCTGCTTGGCCCGGCGGAGGACCGCCGCGTCATCGAGCGCCCGCTCCCGGATCACCGGCTCGAAGTCGACGATCTCGCGGATGTTGTCGAGGAACCACGGGTCGATCGCGGTCAACAGGTGGATGTCGGCGGCGTCGAGTCCGCGGCGGAAGGCCTCGCCGATCGCGAACAGGCGCTCGGCGTTCGGCACCGCGAGCATGGCCCGCAGCTCCGCGAGGTCCGCGACGGGAAGGGTCAGGGCGTGGCGATCCTGCTCGAGCGAGCGGACCGCCTTCTGGAGCGCCTCCTTGAACGTCCGCCCGATCGCCATCACCTCGCCGACCGACTTCATCTGCGTCGTGAGCGTCGGGTCCGCCTCCGGGAACTTCTCGAACGCCCAGCGCGGGATCTTGACCACGCAGTAATCGAGCGTCGGTTCGAAGGAGGCCGGTGTCTCCCGGGTGATGTCGTTCTTGATCTCGTCGAGGGTGAAGCCCACCGCGAGCTTGGCCGCGATCTTGGCGATGGGGAAGCCCGTGGCCTTCGACGCCAGCGCCGACGAGCGCGACACGCGCGGGTTCATCTCGATCACGACGAGCCGCCCGTCCCCGGGATGGACCGCGAACTGGATGTTCGAGCCGCCGGTCTCGACGCCGATCTCGCGGATGATCGCGATCGCGGCGTCGCGCATGATCTGGTATTCCTTGTCCGTCAACGTCTGCGCCGGCGCCACGGTGATGCTGTCGCCCGTGTGCACGCCCATCGGATCGAAGTTCTCGATCGAGCAGACGATGACGACGTTGTCCTTGCCGTCGCGCATCACCTCGAGCTCGAACTCCTTCCACCCGGCGATCGACTCCTCGATGAGCACCTCGCGCGTCGGCGAGGCATCGAGTCCACGGGCGACGCAGTCGGTGAACTCCTCCGGCGTCGTGGCGATGCTGCCGCCGGTGCCGCCGAGAGTGCGCGACGGGCGAATGATCACCGGCAGACCGAGCTGCGCACACACCGCGACGGCGTCGTCACTGCTGCGGGCATAGCCGCTGCGCGGCAGGTCAAGGCCGATCCGCTCCATCGCCGCTTTGAACAGATCACGGTCCTCCGCCTTCTTGATCGCCGGCAGCTTGGCGCCGATCAGCTCGACGCCGTAGCGATCGAGAATGCCCTGCTCGGCCAGATCGATGGCGATGTTGAGACCCGTCTGGCCACCGACGGTCGGCAGCAGTGCATCGGGGCGCTCGGCGTCGATGATGCGCTCGATCATGTCCACGGTGATCGGCTCGATGTAGGTGCGATCCGCGAAGCCGGGATCGGTCATGATCGTTGCCGGGTTGGAGTTGATCAGGATGACCTTGAACCCTTCCTCCTTGAGCGCCTTGC
>CAZWXA010000017.1:0-21507 GCA_964637755.1 uncultured bacterium
TGGACTTCCTTTCTGCGCTCAGCTCCTTGAGGAGCTCGGCGGCTGGGCGGGTTCTGCCGGCGCGGACATCCTCGTTACTCTTCCGGATGTCCTCCTGGGCCTTCGGGTCCTGGAGCTCGAGGTAGTCTTCGAACTCGTCGATGTCCATGACGCCGGCGACGGGGATCCCGTCCTTCTCGAGGATCACGTACTCCTTGTCGAGGTGGACTCGCTTCACGAGCGCACCGAGGTTGATCCGGGCCTTGGTGAGGGGGAGACGTTGAACCATAGGTCGAGCGGTAGATCGTGCGGCCTTGGTGGCCACGGGGTTACCCCTTTCGACGTTGATGAGAGTTGATTAACAGTAGTATGAGGCCGGCGGGCCGGCCGTCAAGGGGAGGGAGTGAGGCTCAGAACGTGTGGACGAGGTCCGTTTTTCGGAACGTGAACTCCTTGCGACGGCCACGAACTGGGACGAACTCAAACGTCACCCTGTCGTAAATCGTAAGACTCGTCAAAGGCCTTTTTCGAGGGTACAAGCACCACTCCTGCTACCCGCTGGTAGCCTGGGATCGGCGGCCGACCGGGGGGAGTCGACGGTCATCAGGGGCTTTCCGGGCAATCCGAGCTAGGATCGACTCGGGGTGGAGAACCAGGAGCCGTCGGACGAAGCACTGTGCCAGCGGGTCGCCGCCGGGGAGGAGCGCGCGTTCGACCAGCTCGTCGAGCGCTACCAGGCCCGCGCGTACCGCACCGCCTGGCTGATCCTCAGGAACGCCGAGGACGCGCGCGACCTGTCGCAGGAGGCCTTCGTCCGGCTCTACCAGTCGGCGGGGCGGTTCCGGGGCGAGTCGCGGTTCTCCACCTGGTTTCATCGCATCCTCGTCAACCTCTGCCTCGACCACCGGCGGAAGTGGCGCCTCTGGCGCTTGCGCGCCGACCTCGACGAGGGGGCGATCGAGCGGATCCCGGCCGAGCAGGCGAACCCGGTCGACACCCTCGGCCGCGACGAGACGGTGAGGGCGCTCTGGGCCGCGGTGGCGCGCCTGCCCCCCAGGCCCCGGGCCGTCGTCGTGCTGATGGCCCAGGAAGGGCTCGAGACCCGCGAGATCGCCGCGATCCTCGACACGTCCGAGTCCACGGTCCGGGTCCACCTGCACCGCGCGGTCCGGGCACTTCGGGAGGCGCTGGGCCGGGACCGCTCGCCCGGCTGACCCTCGCCCCTCGACCCGCGCTGCGCCTGTCCGGTGCGTTCGGTCGCGCCTGTCCCGTCGAGCAGGCGGCTCGACACAGGGCCCCAACGGACGGCCGGGCGCGTCGTTTACAGTCAGCGGGTGCCTGGGATACGATGCGACGCATGGCGCTGATCGTCCAGAAGTACGGCGGCTCGTCCGTCGCCGACCCCGGGAGGATCCTCAACGTCGCGCGGAGAGTCGCCGAGACCGCCCGGGGCGGCCCGCGGCTCGTCGTGGTCGTCTCGGCGATGGGGAAGACGACCGACGGGCTCATCGCGCTCGCGAACCAGATCACCCCGAACCCCGATCCCCGCGAGCTGGACATGCTGCTCGCGACCGGGGAGCAGGTCACGATCTCGCTCCTGGCCATGGCGCTGCACACGCTCGGCTTCGAGGCGCGCTCCTTCACGGGCGCGCAGGCCGCCATGGTGACCGACGGCGCCCATACGAAGGCGCGCATCACCCGGATCGGGTGCGAGCGCGTGCGGGCCGCGGTCGACGCGGGCGAGATCGCGGTCGTCGCGGGCTTCCAGGGCGTCACCGGCGCGGGGGAGATCACCACGCTCGGCCGAGGCGGCTCGGATCTCACGGGTGTCGCCCTCGCCGCCGCGCTCGGAGCCGACGTGTGCGAGATCTACACCGACGTCGACGGCGTCTACACCGCCGACCCGAACCTCGTCCCGGACGCGCGAAAGCTCGAGCGGATCTCGTACGATGAGATGCTCGAGATGGCGAGCCTCGGGGCCAAGGTGCTGCAGGCGCGCTCCGTCGAGTTCGCGAAGAAGTACGGCGTCTCCGTGCACGTCCGCTCGACGTTCAAGAGCGATCCCGGAACGCTCGTGACCAGGGAGGACCGCGGGATGGAAGAAGTCGTGGTCACCAGCGTGACGCACGATCGCAACCAGGCAAAGGTCTCGATCCTCCGCGTACCGGACCGGCCGGGCGTGGCGGCGCAGGTCTTCGGCGCGGTGGCGGATCAGAACATCGTCGTCGACATGATCGTCCAGAACATCAGCCGGGACGGCTTCACGGACATGTCCTTCACGCTGCCGCGCGGCGACCGCACCCGCGCCTCGGCGGCGCTCGAGGACGTCGCCCGGCGCGTCGGGGCCGAGGGCGTCGCCCACAACGACCGCGTGGCGAAGATCTCCGTTATCGGCGTGGGCATGCGCAGCCACTCGGGGGTCGCCGCGCGGATGTTCGACGCCCTCTCGAAGGAAGGCATCAACATCCACATGATCTCGACCTCGGAGATCGCGGTCTCGTGCGTGATCGACGACAAGTACGCCGAGCTGGCCGTCCGCGCCCTCCACGAGGCGTTCGATCTCGGCAGCCGCTGACGGCAAGCGGCAAGCGGCCCGTCGCGCCGTGCCGATCGCCGCTCCGGTGGGTCCGCATCCCGCCGGGAGCGTCGTCCCGACGATCTGCGAGGTCGCCGGGGCGCACCCCCATCACGGGTCACGTGCCCGGAGGACTGACGCATGCCAGCCACAGGTAAGGCCGCGGTCTTTCACGGTCCCGGAAAGCCGTTCGAGATCCGCGAGCTCCCGCTCCCCGAGGTCGAGCCCGACGCCGTCCTGATCCGCGTCACGGTCGCGAACATCTGCGGCTCGGACCTGCACTTCTGGCGGGGCGACGCGCCGCTGCGCCTCCCGGAGGACGGCTGGATCTTCGGTCACGAGATGACCGGCCGCGTGGCGAGGCTCGGCGCGCGGGTCACGACCGACTCGATGGGCCGCCCGCTCCACGAGGGCGACCGGGTCGCGTACGCCTACTTCTACCCGTGCCGGCGCTGCCCTGCGTGCCTCGCGCTCCGTCCGGCGGCGTGCCCGAACAAGGTCGGGCGGCCGCTCGGGCCCTCCCAGTTCCCCCACTTCCACGGCGCGTTCGCCGAGTACTACTACCTGCACCCGGGCGGCGCGATCTTCGCCGTGCCCGACGCGCTCTCCGACGAGACCGTCGCGCCCGTGAACTGCGCCCTCTCCCAGGTCATCTTCGGTCTGCACCAGGTGGCGCTCCGTTTCGGCCAGAGCGTCGTCATCCAGGGCGCGGGCGGCCTCGGGCTCCTGGCGGCGGCCGTCGCCAGGGCGATGGGTGCGGCACCCGTGATCGTGATCGACCAGCTCCCGGGCCGGCTCGAGCTGGCCCGGGCGTTCGGCGCCGACCACACGATCAGCCTCACGGACGTCCCCGATCGCAAGGACCGGGTCAGCCTGGTCCGCGCCCTCACCGGAGGCGCCGGCGCCGACGTCGCCTGCGACCTCGTCGGCCTCCCGGCGGTGATCCCCGAGGGGCTCGACATGCTGCGCGCCGGCGGCACCTACCTCGAGATCGGCACGATCAGCCGCGGCGTGAAGGTGGAGATGGAGCCGGCCCAGCTCGTCTGGGGGAGCAAGACGATCGTCGGTGTCGTCATGTACGACCCCGGGGTGATCCCGCAGGCGCTCGATTTCCTCGTGCGCCAGCGCGACCGGCTTCCGTTCGACCGGCTGATTTCGCACAGGTTCCCGCTCGACAGGATCGACGAGGCGTTCCGGGCCTCGGAGTGGCACACCCGCGAATCGACGAGCATCACGCGCGCCGCACTCATCCCCTGACGCCGGCCGGGGGCGGCCCGCCGGCGACCACCGCCCGTATCTGATCTTGCACTCTAGCCGCCTCCCACCGCGCATGACACGCTCGCGGCGTGAGCCCGTACTCGCGTGCCCAGCTCTGGGTCCTCCTGGCAATCACCGCGCTCGGGGGGTTCGGCGTGGCCGTCGGCGCGTGGCGTCGCACTCACCCGGACCTGACCGAGCGAATCGAGGCCTTCGATGCGGAGAGGCCAGCCGGAGCCAGGGGGGAGGCGACGGCCACCTCGCAGCGGCTCGCCAGTCCGGGCGACAGGCTGCCTCCCGCCGGGACGGGCCCGTCGGGCCGGGCTGAAAGCGGGAGCGACGCCTCGCACGCGGCGCCGCCCCGCTCGGCCCGCAACGCTCGCGGCGGACACCGACACCCGCCGTCCGAACACCCGAAGGCGTCTGGCACGAGCCGGCTCGCCAAGCGCCAGCCGGGCGAGGGACCGCTCGATCTCAACCGCGCAACCGTCGAGGATCTGAGGCGACTGCCCGGAGTCGGGCCGAGCCTCGCCCAGCGCATCGTCACCGCGCGGGAGCAGACCGGACGCTTCGACTCGATCGACGATCTCAAGGGAGTCGCCGGCCTCGGCACCGTGAAGTTCGCACGGCTGCGGGATCTCGTGACCGTCTCCCGGTCGAGGTAGCGTGGGCTGGCGCTCGCTCCCCCTGGCTCCCCTCGCCGCCGCCTTCGCGCTCGGCATCGGCATCACCGCCTCGACCCCGCTGGCCGAGACCCGCCTTCCGGCCTGGACGGCCGCCATCTGGATCGGGTTCGGGCTGGCCGTCGCGACCGGGACAACGTTGCTGCTCCGCCGTCGAGAGACCCCCGCCGCCCTCGCTCTGCTGCTCAGCGTCATCGCCCTCGGCGTGCTCAGGGGTGCGGCACCACCGCTGCCCCCGCACCATCTCGCGAGAGTCGCGCCACCCGGCCCCGTCCACCTCGAAGGGCGTCTGGCCGCCGAACCGATCCGCCCGGACCCCGAGCGTTCACGCATCCTCCTCGAGGCCGACACCCTGGGGCGAGACGACCGCCGCCGAGCGGTCACCGGCCTCGTCCAGCTCTGGCTCTACGGCGAGCCGCCGCCCATGACGCGCGGCCAGCGCATCGCGGGCGACTTCCGGATCGGCCCGCCGCGCAACTTCCGGAATCCGGGCGCGTTCGACTATGTCGCGCACCTGGCGCGCCAGGCCATTCATCTCGTCGGCAACGGCCGGGCGGAACGCGTGGCGGCGCTCTCCCCCGCCGACCCGCTCTGGAACGTCGCGGCGAAGCGCTGGGCGGCCGGCAGGATCGAGGCGGTGCTTCCCCCGGTGGCGGCCTCGCTCCTGGCAGGGCTGCTCTTCGGCGAGCGTGCTGGACTCCCGCCCGAGATCGACGACGGCTTCCGGCGCGCGGGGGTCTACCACATCCTCGCCGTGTCCGGCTTCAACGTGGCGCTCCTCGCGGGGGGCGTCTTCGCCGCACTCGCCCTCGTTCGCATGCCCCGCCGGGCGACGGCGGCCGTGGCCATCCCCGTCGTCGTCGGCTTCGCCCTTGTCGTCGGCGCCGAGGCCTCGGTCCTGCGCGCCGCCCTGATGGCGGTCCTGCTGCTCGCCGCCGTCACCATCGAGCGGGAGCCGACCCTGCTGAACAGCCTCGCGCTCGCCGCGATCGCGATTCTCGCCTGGCGGCCGGGCGACCTCCTCGAGCCGGGATTCCAGCTCTCGTTCGGCGCCACGCTCGGGATCATCCTGCTGGCCCGCCGGATGCGTGATGCGCTGGTCCAGCGGCGCTGCCCGCGGTGGCTCGCCGACGCCGTCGCGGTGAGCGCGAGCGCCCAGCTCGCCGTCACGCCGATCATGCTCCACCACTTCAACCAGCTCTCGCTCATCGGCGTCGCCGCGAATCTCGTGGTGGTCCCGCTCGCCGGCATCGCCACGCTGGTGGGCATGCTCGCGCTGCTGGTCTCGGCGGCGAGCGAGGCGGCCGGGGCCGCGCTCTTCGGGGGACTCTGGCCCGTGCTGCTCGCGCTCAGGGCCGCGGTCCACCTTGCGGCGCGCGTCCCCTTCGCCATGCTTCACCTGCCCGCGCCCCACTGGACCGCGTCCACCGCCTTCGTCGCCGGACTGGCGCTGGTGGCGGCGGTACGACGCGAAACCGCGAGACCGCCGACCCCGGCCGATCCCCCCGCGCCCGGAAGCGGGCACGCCGCGCGGCGGCGGGGCCCCGCCGCCGCGGTCCTGATCGCCGCCGCGGTCGTCATCGAGACCTGGCCGCTCCTCCAGCCGGCGGACGGCCGGCTCCGCGTGACCTTCCTCGACGTCGGACAGGGGGACGGGATCGCGATCGAGCTGCCCGACGGACGCGCGGCGCTCGTCGACGCGGGAACCGGCGGACCGGCCAGATTCGACATCGGCGAGCGCGTCATCGCGCCGTATCTCTGGAACCGCGGCGTGCGCCGGCTGGCCCTCGTCGTCACGACCCACGACGACCTCGACCACTCGGGCGGGATCCCGTCGATCCTCCGACTCTTCCCCGCCGACGAGGTCTGGGCGCCGGGCCAGGTGGCCGCGGGGCTCACGCGATTGCTCGGCAGCGTCGGCGTCAGCGTGCTGAACCCGCCGGAGCCGGCCTTCGCCGGGTCACGCCGCGGTGCCCCCGCCGACCGTAACAACAACAGCACCGTGCTCAGGTTCGACTACGTCCTCGCGTCCCTCCTGCTCACCGGAGACATCGAGGACGAGGCCGAGCGCCACCTGCTCGCGACGCGAGCGCCCCTGCGCACGAGCGTGCTCAAGGTGGCGCACCACGGCGCGCGATGGTCGACGGGGGAGGGATTTCTCGCCTCGGCCACGCCGGTGTTCGCCGTGATCTCGGTCGGCGCCCGGAATCCGTTCGGCCACCCTGCGCCCCGCACGCTGGAGCGCCTGGGCACCGCGGGCGCCACCACCTATCGAACCGACCGAGACGGTGCGGTGATCCTCGAAACCGACGGGCGGGAGCTGACCGTGACGGCCTGGGCCGACGGCAGGACCGAACGCATCGACCTTCGCTCGCGAACCAACCCGCGCTGGCTCACCGGCGAGCCGGAGAGGACGGTCGACCCTGCGGGGACCCGTGGGCGTTCGCCAGTACCCCGGCCGCCGCCGCCAGCGCCCGGGTGAGGGCCGGCGCGAGTGGCCTCGCACCAGGCCCACATGATTCCGGCGCTAGTCTAGCCGTCGAAGCGTTCGAGCTGGAGGCGGAGGCGCTCGAGCTCCTCGGGGTCCAGCCGCATGCCGAGGCTCAGGCCCATCTCGCCCAGGATCGTCTTGATCTCGTTGAGCGACTTCTTGCCGAAGTTCTTGGTCTTCAGCAGCTCGGCCTCGGTGCGCTGCACGAGATCGGCGATGGTCCGGATGTTCGCGGTCTTGAGGCAGTTCGACGCGCGCACCGACAGCTCGAGCTCGTCGACGTTGCGGAACAGGTTGTCGTTCAGCTCGCCGCGCGGCAGCAGCTCACCGGGCTCGGCTTCCTCCACGACGGGCGCGGCGGTCGAGTTCGCGGTGAGGAGGTTGAAATGGTCCTCCAGGATGCGCGAGGCTTCGCCGACCGCGGTCTCTGGCGCGACGCTGCCGTTGGTCCAGACCTCGATCACGAGCCGCTCCTGGCGGCTTCCCGCCTCGACCGCTTCCACGGTGAAGTTCACACGCTCGATCGGGGAGAAGTCGGCGTCGAGGAGCAGCGCGTTGATCGGCAAGGCCTCGGGTTCCCGCTTCTCGGCCGACACCCACCCGCGCCCGCGCTCGACACAGACCTCCATCTGGAGGCTCCCGTCCTTGTCCAGCGTGGCCAGGGGCTGCTGGGGGGTGAGCACGTCCACGTCGGCGTCCGGCTCGAAGTCGCCCGCCGTGACCACCCCGACGCCCTGCGCCCTGAGCCGAAGGATCTTCGGCCGGTTGAGGTGGAGGGAGAATACCACCTTGCGGAGGTTGAACATGATGTCGAGGGTGTCCTCCATCACGCCCTGGAGATGAGAGAACTCGTGCAAGACGTTCTCGATCTTGACCCAGGTCGGCGCCGTCCCGTGGATCGCGGACAGCAACACCCTGCGGTACGCGTTTCCGACGCTCAGGCCGAACCCGCGCTCGAACGGTTCCAGGACGAGCTTGCCGTACTGGCGTTCGTGAGCGAGCCACTCGTGACGGATCGGGAGCTCAAGCTCCAGCATGGGGACCCCCCTGGGAGGATTGCGGGGCCTCTCGCCCCGACCGCTTAGTATACACTGGAGATTCGAATGCTGTCCCGGCCCGTCACGCTCGGTCTCGCAGCCCTCCTCGCCTGCGTGACCTGCCTCGCAGCGCTCGGCACCTGGGTCGTCCTCACCCCGGCGGCGGCCGTCCACGCGGGGCCGCGACAGGTGGACATCCCGGCGAGCGAGGGCCTCCTGGACATCTCCCGCCGGCTCGAGGAGACGGGCGCCATCAGGAGCTCGGGGGCCTTCGTCGTCCTGGCGACGCTCCGCGGGAGCGGCCGACGGCTCAAGGCCGGGGAGTACGAGATCCCGCGGGACGCCTCGATGCTCGACATCCTCCGGCGCGTCGAGGGCGGGAAGGTTCGGCAGCATCCGGTGCTGCTGCCCGAAGGCGGCTCCGTGGCGGAGCTGGCCCGGACGCTCGAGAGCGCGGGGGTCACCGCAGCGGCCGAGGTGATGCGGCTGGCCCACGACCCGGCCTTCCTCCGGACCCTCGAGATCGAGGCGCCGACCATCGAGGGCTATCTCTTCCCGGACACCTACTTCCTGGTACGCGGCCTCCGCGGGGAGGAGATCCTGGAGCGGATGGTGCGTCGCATGCGCGACAAGATCACCCCCGCCATGCTCCGGCGCGCCGGCGCGAGGGGCCTCGGCCTGCACGAGCTCCTGACGCTGGCGTCCATCATCGAGCGCGAAGGGGTGGTGGGCGAGGAGCGGCCGCTGATCGCCGCCGTGTTCTGGAACCGGCTCAGGCTCGGCATGCCCCTCCAGGCGGACCCGACGGTCCAGTACGCGGTGGGCAAGGAACGGCGGGCATTGACCCGGGCCGACCTCAACGCCAACACCCCCTACAACACGTATCGCCGGCCAGGCCTCCCGCCCGGGCCGATCGCGAGTCCGGGGCTCGCCGCCATCGAGGCGGCCCTCGACCCGGCCAGCGTGAACTATCTGTACTTCGTCGCCAGGGACGATCATCGGCACTTCTTCTCCTCGACGATCGAACAGCACAACGCGGCCGTGGCCCGGTACCGGCTCGCACGGGCCCGCTGAGCGTGCTATAACGTCAGCCGGATGGAGTGTGTGCGCCAGGCGAAGCTCGGCGCGTCCGCGCCGGTCGAGCGGGCCGTCGCGCGGAGGGAGGACCAGTTCCCCCGGTTCTACGTGCCGCTCCGGGCGGGCGTGCGGCAGCTGCTCGAGGCGTTCTCCGGTCTCGAGGTTTCGGGACTCGATCGACTGCCGCCGAGGGGCCCCTACATCGTGGCGGCGAACCATCACAACTACCTCGACGGCGTCGTGCTCTGCGCCACGCTTCCCCGCAGGATCTCCTTCCTCGTCATGCCCCGGGTCTATCACGCGACCTGGCTCCATCCGCCCTTCCACCGGTGGGCAGGCCACATCCCGCTCAACCTGGAGCGCCCCGACCCGGGCGCGATCCGGGGCGCGCTCGGTGTCCTCGAGCGCGGCGGGGTGATCGGGATCTTCCCGGAAGGCCCGTTCAGCATCCGCGGGCGGCTCGAGCAGGGCCAGTCAGGCGTGGCACTGCTGGCGCTGCGCTCGGGCGCTCCGGTGGTGCCGATCGCCATCCGCGGCACCTACGAGGCCCTCGTCGGGCGGCACCTCCACGTCCCGCGGCGTCACCCCCTCCGCGTCGACATCGGTCCGCCGCGTACCTTCGCCGCCGCGCGCGGCCGGGTCGACAAGGCCCTCCGCGAAGAGGTGACCCGGCGGGTCATGGCGGACATCGCCGCACTCCTCTCGTGAAGCCCTGGGGCGGGCGATTCCGGGAGGCCGCCGATCCCATGGCGGAGCGGTTCACCTCGTCCCTCGCCTTCGACCGCCGGCTCTGGGCCCACGACCTTCGCGGCAGCGAGGCCTGGGCGCGCGCGCTCGCGCGGGCGGGGCTCCTGTCCGCCGCCGAGATGGCCGCGATCCTCGACGGGCTCGCCGAGGTGCGGCGAGAGTTCGAGGACGGCTCGTTTCCCTTCCGCCCGGAGCTCGAGGACATTCACATGAACGTGGAGCGGCGGCTCCAAGACAAGGCCGGCGCCGTCGGCGGCAAGCTCCACACCGGCCGCTCCCGCAACGACCAGATCGCCCTGGACGAGCGGCTGTACCTGAAGGACGCCGTCGGCCAGATCCTCGACGGTCTCCGGGAGGTCCAGTCGGCGCTGATCGACCGAGCGGGCGAGACGCTCGACGTGCCCATGCCGGGCTACACGCACCTGCAACGGGCGCAGCCCGTGCTGCTCGCCCACCACCTGCTCGCCTACGTGTACATGTTCCAGCGCGACCGCGAGCGGCTCGACGCCTGCCGCGCCCGCGCGGACGTGCTGCCGCTCGGGGCGGGCGCGCTCGCCGGCACCGCGTTCCCCATCGACCGCGAGGCCCTCGCGCGGGACCTCGGCTTCGGCGCGGTCGCCCCGAACAGCATCGATGCGGTGAGCGACCGCGACTACCTCGTCGAGTTCCTCGCCGCCGCGGCCATCCTCGGCATGCACGGCTCGCGCCTGGGCGCCGACCTCACGCTCTGGGCCACGGCGGAGTTCGGGTTCGTCGAGTTCCCCGACGCCTTCGCCACGGGATCGTCCATCATGCCGCAGAAGAAGAACCCGGACGTCGCCGAGCTGATCCGGGGCAAGAGCGGACGGCTCTACGGCAACCTGGTCGCCCTGCTGACCACGATGAAGGGCCTCCCGCTGGCCTACAACTCGGACATGCAGGAAGACAAGGAGCCGTTCTTCGACAGCGTCGACACGATCGAGGCGATCGTGGGTCTGCTGCCGCGGCTCGTCCGCTCGCTCGCGTTCGACACGCGCCGCATGCGCGAGGCCGCGGGCGAGAATTTCTCGACGGCGACCGATCTGGCCGACTACCTCGTCCGCAAGGGGTTGCCCTTCCGCCAGGCGCACGAGGTGGTCGGGCAGATCGTCCGCCACGCGATCGACGCCGGAAAGGGGCTCGCGGAGCTGCCGCTCGACGACCTGCGCCGTTTCTCGCCGCTGTTCGACGCGGACGCGCTCGAGGCGGTCACGATCGAGGCGTCGCTCCGGGCCCGCGCCGTCACCGGCGGGACTGCCCCGGAAGCCGTCGCGCAGTCGCTCGTGCTCGCCCGCAGGCTCGTGAGCCGGTGAGGCGGGACACGCCCCGCCTGCGGCCTCCCCCCCTCGACCTCTCATGGTCGACGCTCTGCCTCGCGCTCCTGCTCCTCCTCGGTGGGTGCGGCCGCAAGGGCAACCCCGTCGCGCCCGAGCGCCGGGTCCCGCTTCCGCCGACCGAGCTCGCCGCGACGGTGCGTCCGGGCGAGATCGGCCTGTCCTGGCTGATTCCGACCCGCCGGGTCGACCACTCGCGCGCGCTCGACATCGAGACCGCGCGGCTCTACCGGGTCGTCGACGCGGGTTCGGGAGAGCCGAGGCCGGCGATCCTGTCGGGTGACCGGATCGCGGGGTACACGGAGACGGCCGTGATCCGCCTGGACCGGCCGGAGCCGGCCGCCGTCGAGAGCGGGCGGGTGCGCTACCGCGATCGCCTCGACCTAAAGGAGGGACAGCGCTACACGTACGTCGTCACGGCCAGCGACGCGCAGGGGCGGACGAGCGCTCCGTCCCCGCGGCTCTCCGTGACGTTCATCGCCGCGCCGGCGCCCCCCTCCAACCTGAGGGGACAGGCCGGCGAGCAACAGGTGCAGCTCGCCTGGGACGCGCCGCGCGGGCTCGCCGACGGCCGGCCGCTTGCCGGCGCCATCACGTACGAGGTGCGTCGTGCCTCGAGCCCGGGCGCGCCGCCCACGCCCGTCTCGCCCGGGCCGGTCACGGGCACTACCTACACGGCGACCGGGCTCGAGAACGAGCGGACCTACTTCTACTCGGTGCACGCCGTCCGCGGGGACGGCGGCGGCATGGCCCAGAGCGACCCCTCGGGAACGATCGCGCTCACGCCACGGAAGACGACGCCGCCATCGCCGCCCACGGGGCTCGTGGCCATCCCGTCGGCCGGCGCCGTGCGGCTCGCCTGGAATCCGAGCCCGGAGGCCGACATCGCGGGGTACCTGATCTACCGCGCCGCCGGCAGCGGCGAGAGCGCGCGCATCGGGCGGGTCACCGGCCCCGCCACGGTCTTCGTCGACCGCGGCGTGGCTCCCGGCGCGTACCGGTATGCGGTGAGCGCCTTCGACGGCGCGTCGACCCCCAACGTGAGCGCGCGGTCGGCCGAGGTGGCCGTCACCGTCCCGTAGCAGGATGCGGAAAGACCCGAGCCGATTCGACTCCGGCCTCGCCTCGGCTCGCACGGCCATCTTTTCAGCGGCGTCCTCGCGCGCGGCCCGAAAAACGCTCGAAGCCGAGCAGAGCCGGAAAGGACATTTCGTCTCCGGCCCGGCGCCTTGACTTGATGGAAGTGGAATGCTAGGTTCAGCGAACGAAAATCCCCGAGGTCGTGCCCTGATGGAACACTTCCACTACGAGAACGGGCAGCTCTACTGCGAAGGCGTGTCGCTCTCCACGATCGCCGAATCCGCAGGCACACCCGCTTACGTCTACTCGAAGGCCACGCTGCTCGACAATCTCGCCGCGTACGAGGGGGCGTTCGCGTCCGTCCCGCACATCGTCTGCTACGCGATGAAGGCGAACTCGAACCTCGCCGTGCTGGCCACGCTCGCGCGAGCCGGCGCCGGTGCCGACATCGTCTCGGGAGGCGAGCTCTACCGCGCGCTGCGCGCCGGGGTGCCTTCGCACCGGATCATCTTCGCCGGCGTCGGGAAGACGCGGGAGGAGATGCGCGAGGCCCTCAAGGCCGAGATCCGGCTCTTCAACGTCGAGTCCACGAGCGAGATCGCGGCCCTCAACGAGACGGCGCAGGCGATGGGCGTGCGCGCCCCGGTCGCGCTCCGGGTGAATCCGGACGTCGACCCGCAGACCCACCCCTACATCTCCACCGGGCTCCGGACGGCGAAGTTCGGCATCCCGATCGCCGACGCCCTGCGCGTGTACGAGGACGCGGCGGGCATGCCGGGCATCTCCCTGATCGGCGTGCAGATGCACATCGGCTCGCAGCTCACCACGACCTCGCCCATCGCCGACGCCGTGGAATACCTCGCCCGGCTCGTCCGGACGCTCCGCGACCGCGGTCTCGATATCCGGCTGGTCGACGTTGGTGGGGGCGTGGGGATCCGCTACAAGGACGAGGTGCCGCCGAGCCCGGACGAGTACGCGCGGGTCCTCCTTCCGGTGCTCCGGCCCCTCGGGGTGACCGTCCTGCTCGAGCCGGGACGGTCGATCGCCGGCAACGCCGGCGTCCTCCTCACGCGGACCCTGTACCGCAAGGTCGGCCCGGACAAGACCTTCGTGATCGTCGACGCCGCCATGAACGACCTCATCCGTCCCGCGTTCTATGGGGCGTATCACGCCATCCATCCCGTCCACGAGGCCGGCGCCCGGCGGCCGGTGGAGACAGTCGACATCGTCGGTCCGATCTGCGAGTCCGGAGACTTTCTCGCGAAGGACCGCGAGCTGCCCCGCGTGGAGGAAGCCGACCTCCTCGCGATCATGAGCAGCGGCGCGTACGGCTTCGTCATGGCCTCGAACTACAACACCCGCCCGCGCGCCGCCGAGGTCCTGGTGGATGGCGGGGCGTACAGCATCGTGCGGCGCCGCGAGACCTACGAGGATCTCGTGGCCGGGGAGAGCATCCCATGAAGCCGGCGTTCCAGGGCTCGATCGTCGCGCTGGTGACCCCGTTCCGGAATGGCGTCGTGGACGAGGCAAAGATCCGGGAGCTGGTCGAGCTCCACGTGAGGAGCGGCACTGACGGCCTCGTCCCCTGCGGGACGACGGGTGAGTCACCGACCCTCTCCCACGAGGAGCACCGCCGGGTGATCGATCTCGTGGTGGAGGCGGCCGCGAGGCGGGTCGCCGTCGTCGCGGGAACCGGCTCCAACTCGACGCGCGAGGCGATCGAGTTGACCCGGCACGCGCAGGCGAGCGGCGCCGACGGCGCCCTCGTCGTGAACCCGTATTACAACAAGCCGACGCAGGAAGGCCTCTACCGGCACTTCCGCGCCGTCGCCGAGGCCGTCGACATCCCCGTCCTCGTCTACAACATCGCCGGGCGGACCGCGGTCAACGTGGAGACGGACACGCTGGCCCGCCTCGCCAGGGACTGCCGCAACATCGTCGGCGTCAAGGAGGCCTCCGGCTCGCTCGACCAGATGACCCAGGTGATCCTCGCGTGCGGGCCGGACTTCGCGGTGCTGTCGGGCGACGACACCCTGACGCTTCCGCTCATGTCGGTCGGCGGCCGCGGCGTCATCTCGGTCATCGCCAACCTCGTGCCCAGAGAGACGGCCGAGATGACCCATGCCGCGCTCGAGGGCGACTGGAAGCGCGCGCGGGAACTGCACCTCAGACTCTTCCCGCTCGCGCGCGCCGCGTTCATCGAGACGAATCCCATCCCCATCAAGGAAGCGATGGCGATGGCGGGGATGATCGAGGCCGAGTTCCGCCTGCCGATGTGCCGCATGGGCGACGCGAACCGAGAGCGTCTCCGCACAGTCCTCCGCCAGTCCGGGCTCGTGAAGTAGCCGCAGGCTTCATGACCGAGGTCGTGGTCGCCGGCGCAGCCGGTCGCATGGGGTGCCGTATCGTCGCCTGCCTGGCCGGAGAGAGAGACCTCCGTCTCGTCGGCGCCCTCGAGGCCGCGTCCCACCCGGCGGTCGGCCATGACGCCGGCGAGGTCGCGGGGTGCGGGCGGCTCGGCGTCCCGATCGGCGGCGATCCCGGGGCCGTGCTCACGGGGACGCGCACGCTGATCGAGTTCTCGGTGCCGGCGGCGAGCCTCGAGCACCTGCGGACCGTCGCCGCCGCCGGGGGGCGCGCGGTCATCGGGACGACGGGGTTCACGGCCGAGCAGCGGAGCGAGATCAGCCGGCTGGCGGCCCGGTGCGCGGTCCTCCTCTCGCCCAACATGTCCGTCGGCGTCACCCTCGCGTTCGAGCTGCTGGCCGTCATGGCGCGAGCGCTCGGCAGCGACTACGACGTCGAGATCACCGAGATCCACCACCGGGGGAAGAAGGACGCCCCGAGCGGCACCGCGCTCCGCATGGCCGAGGTCGTGGCGGAGGCGCTCGGCCGCGACCTCGACCAGGTCGCCGTCTACGGGCGGCACGGCCTGCCGGGCGAGCGGAGCCGCGAGGAGATCGGCGTCTTCTCGCTGCGGTCGGGCGACGTCGTCGGGGAGCACACCGTGGCGTTCGGCTCCCTCGGCGAGCGACTCGAGCTGACCCATCGCGCCCACAGCCGGGACACCTTCGCGCGGGGCGCCCTCCGGGCCGCCCGCTTCCTCGCCGGCCAGCCTCCGGGCCTCTACTCGATGCAGGACGCCCTCGGGCTCACGTCGCCGCGATGCTGAAGAACGCGCAGGCCGCCCGGCAGGGGCCGGATGCGTGGCGGCGAGGAGTGACGACCGCTATCGTCTCGGCTCCGCCTCGGCTCCGACGGACGCGCAGATCGGCCGCTTCCAGCGGCCTGCCGGCGAGGTGACCGTGCGGATCGTCCGGTTCAAGGTGGCGAATCGGACGCGGTACGGCGTGCTCGAGGGCAGCCACGTCGTCGAGTACTCCGGCACGCCGCTCGGCACGTTCACGCGTGGGCGGCGGAAGCTTCCCCTCAAGCAGGTGGTCCTGCTCCCGCCGGTGGTGCCCTCGAAGATCGTGGCGATCGGCCTCAACTACCGGGACCACGCCGAGGAGATCGGCGAGCCGGTTCCCGACGAGCCGATCTTCGTCTTCAAGCCCGTCACGGCGCTCGTCGGGCCCGGCGACCCGATCGTCCTGCCGCCCTGCTCGACGCGCGTCGACTACGAGGGCGAGCTGGCGATCGTCATCAGGAAGCGCTGCCGCAACGTTCCAGTGGAGCGCGCCCGCGAGTACGCTCTCGGCTACACCTGCCTGAACGACGTGACGGCGCGTGACCTGCAGCGAAAGGACGGCCGGTGCATGCGGGCGAAATCGTTCGACACGTTCGCGCCGCTCGGCCCCTGCATCGCGACCAACATCGATGCGAACGCGGTCCAGATCGAGACGTACGTGAACGGCGAGCGCCGGCAGGCGTCCAACACGAAGCTCTGCGTCTTCTCCGTCGAGGCCCTCATCGCGCGGATCTCGCAGGTGATGACGCTCCTGCCCGGGGACGTGATCTCGACCGGGACGCCCGCCGGCAGCGGCCCGATGCGGTCGGGCGACCACGTCGAAATTCGCATCGAAGGCATCGGAACCCTCAAGAACAGCGTGGTGGCCATCGCATGATCCAGACCGCGGACCGTCTGAGGAAGCTCCCCCCGTACCTCTTCGCCGAGATCGACCGGAAGAAGCGCGAGGTCCGCGCGCGTGGCATCGACGTGATCGACCTCGGTATCGGCGATCCCGACCTCCCCACGCCCGCCCACATCATCCGGGCGCTCCAGCAGGCGGCCGAGAAGCCGGAGCACCACCGCTATCCCTCCTACGAGGGGATGCTCTCGTTCCGGCAGGCCGTCGCCGACTGGTACACGCGGCGCTTCGGCGTCAGGCTCGACCCCGTCACCGAGGTCCTCACGCTGATCGGCTCCAAGGAGGGGACGGCCCACATGCCGCTCGCGTTCGTCAATCCGGGCGATGTGGTGCTCGTTCCCGACCCCGGGTACCCCGTCTACGCCGCGGGGACCTGGTTCGCCGGCGGCGAGTGCCACTTCATGGAGCTCCGCCGGGCCAGCGGCTTCCTGCCCGATCTGGGAGCGATCCCGTCCGAGGTCGCCCGGCGCGCCAAGCTCATGTACCTCAACTACCCGAACAACCCGACGGCGGCCTGTGCCCACCCGGCGTTCTTCGAGGAGGTGGTCGCGTTCGCGCGGCGTCACGACGTCCTCGTGTGCCACGACGCCATGTACTCGGAACTGCGGTTCGACGGGTACGACCCGCCGTCATTCATGGCCACGCCGGGCGCCAAGGAAGTCGGCGTCGAATTTCATTCGCTCTCGAAGACGTACTCGATGACCGGCTGGCGGCTCGGGTACTGCGTGGGCAACGCGGACGCCGTCGGCGGGCTCGGGAAGGTCAAGACGAACGTCGACTCCGGGGCCTTCGAGGCGATCCAGGAGGCCGGCATCGCCGCCCTCTCGGGCCCTCAGGACGCCGCCGAGCGGTACCGGGCGATCTACCAGGAGCGGCGTGACATCGTCGTCGACGGGCTCCGCACGCTTGGCTGGGACGTCGACGTGCCGAAGGCAGCCTTCTTCGTCTGGGCGCCGGTCCCGTACGGGACCGACTCCCGCGCATTCGCGACGCGGCTCCTCGAGGAGGCCGGCGTGGTCGTCACGCCGGGCATCGGCTTCGGCCCGAGCGGCGAAGGCTTCTACCGCGTCGCCCTCACGATCGGCGCCGAACGGATCGCGGAGGCGATGGAGCGGCTGCAGAAGCTCACCTGGTGAGCGACAGGCTCTTTCTCGAGGACGTGCGGTTCTACGGGCGGCACGGGGTCACGCGCGCCGAACAGACCCTCGGCGCCTGGTTCTCGGTCGACGTCGAGTTGGCGCTCGACCTCGCCCCGGCCGGGCAGAGCGATGACCTCCGCGACGCCGTCGATTACGGGCTCGTCGCCCGTCGCATCGTGGACATCGGCATGGGAGAGCGCGTGAACCTGCTCGAGCGTCTGGCGAACCTGATCGCCGAGGCGTTCCTGCTCGAGCTGCCGGTGGAGGAGGTACGCGTCCGCGTGCGGAAGCTGACGCCCCCGCTCGAAGGGCTCACCGGAACCCCCGGCGTGGAGCTCAGGCGGAGGCGATCGTGAGCCAGGCGTTCCTGAGCATCGGCTCGAACCGGGGCGACCGCCTGGGGCTGATGCGGGAGGCCCTGCGCCGCCTGACTACGTCGCCCGACGTGCGGGTCGTCCGGACTTCGCCCCTCTACGAGACAGAACCCTGGGAGACCAAACCGGGCCAGCTTCCGGATCGCGCGGACTGGTTCCTCAACTGTGTGACCGCCATCGAGACCACGCTCTCCCCCTCCGCACTGCTCGCGCGGGTCCAGGCGATCGAGACGGCGCTCGGGCGGACCCGCGATCCCGGCCAGACGCCGGAAGCGCGTCGCTTCGCGCGACGCACGCTCGACATCGACATCCTGCTCTTCGAGAACCTGGTCATCAGCGCCTCGGATGACCTGCACATCCCGCACCTGCTCCTGCACGAGCGCGGCTTCGTCCTGCGGCCGCTCGCCGACCTGGCGCCGGACCTGGAGCATCCGACCCTCTACCGCACCGTCCGGGAGCTGGCGGCGGAACTGGAGGACGTACACGCGATCAGGCTGGCGGACTTCCCGCTCGACTGGTACGAGCCCTAGCCCGGATTATTCATGAACGGCGACAACTGGGACCGGACGGGTGGCGCGGCGGGCGGGGCGCCCCATGAGGCGAGCCGGGGGACCCCACACCGGGCGGGGGTGGCGAGCCGAATGGGGCTGCCCGCCGCGACAGGATCCGTCCGCCTCGCGGGTGATCCGTTCATGAATGGTCCGGGCTAGCCGTGGCCGACAGCGAGTTCCAGCGTCAGGCCCTCTCCTACATCGACGCGCTCTTCAACCTCGCGATCTACCTGACCCGGAACCGGTCCCAGGCCGACGACCTGGTCCAGGAGACCTATCTCCGCGCCTTCCGATTCTCCCATCGCTTCGAGCCTGGAACCAACCTGCGCGCCTGGTTGTTCCAGATTCTGAGAAACACGTTCTTGACGTTTTACCGTCTGCGCCAGCGCGAGCCGGCGCTGGCCGAGGACGGCGTCCCGGACTGGGACACCCCGATCTTCCACGACGCGCCGGACGACACCGCCGCCGTGATGGAAACGCATACCGACCTGGAGCGTGCGCTGTCGCACCTGCCGCCGGAGTTCAGGCTGGTGCTCCTGCTGGCAGAAGTCGAGGGCCTGCCGCTCGAGGACGTCGCGAGGGTGATGGATTGCCCGGTCGGCACGGTGAAGTCCCGCATCTTCCGGAGCAAGGAGCGCCTGCGCGCGCTCCTCGCGGACTACAAGGCCCGATGAGCGAACCCGAGATCGACCTGGCCCGTGAACTGCCGCGGTACCGCGCCCCCGCCGAGCTCCGCTCGGCCATTCTGCGGGCGGCCAACCCGGAGCGGGAGCGAGCCCGCCGCTGGTGGTGGCCCGCCCTCCTGGGCGCGGCAGCCACCGCGATGGCGATGACGCTCCTCTGGACGGCCCGGGTACTCCCAGGAGATCCGCTCCAGCGCGCCGTCCGCGCCGTCGTGGCCCAGCACAACCGGCAGCTCATCTGGTCCGAGGGGCCGCCCCGTGTGGTGCCCGCCGAGCTCGACGTGCTGACGGAGGAGACGGGGATCGGCCTGGCGCGCGCCTTCCTGGGAGACCAGCAGCTTCGCTTCGTCGCCGGCGAGCCGATCTACCTCGAAGGCCACCGCGGGGTGGCGATCCACTACGCCGATCCCGACGAGCACCTGGTGAGCTACATGGTGCTCCCGGCGCCGGCGCTGAGCTTCCCGGAGCGGCACCGGGTCCAGGTCGGTCACTATCGGCCGGCGCTCACTCGCAGCGACGGGTTCGCGATCCTGATGTGGAAGCAGGACGACCTCGCCGCCTTCCTGGTCTCCGACATGGTCTCGGACACCGACCTCGACCGCTTCAAGACCTACTTCCTGCGCATCCGGGAAACGACCGAGCCCTTCATCGAGTAGCGCCTCGCCTCGAAGAAACGTCCCGACCGCGCAGGAAGTGATCAGCGGCGGCAATCGACGTACCCTTCGGCCGGCTGGACGCCCTCAGGCTCGCCTAGAAAGTCTCCCCGCCGTCGCGTCCTGACTCGGGCGGCGCCATGGGGCAGGTGAAGGCGTCCTCATCGTCCGTCTCCGCCGCGCCGGCGGCGGGAAGGAGCGGCGTCACGGACACACCGAGTCGCTCGATCTCGGCGCGGATCCAGGCGGAGAGCAGCGCGGCGGCGGCAGCGTAGTACGGCAGCGGTGTGGCCGTGCGCATCGCCTCGGCGAAGGCCTCGGCCCAGCGCCCGAGGTGGTCGGTGAGGAACACCGCCTGGGCGTCGCGCGTCACCGCGAGCCCGTCGCCGTTGGCCTCGGCCAGCGCGTAGGCCTCCTTCAGGGCGAGCGCGCTCATGAACTCGAGCTCCGCCGCGATGTGGTCCTCCACATCCGGCTGAGTCGAGGACGGCGCGAGGCCGAACGCGGTGTAGAAACCGGAGATGTCGGCCAGCTGCGCGGACTTCCCGGCCAGCTGCCGCTGACCATAGGCGCCCTCGTAGGGAGGGCAGTGTACCTGGTCGAAGAGGAAGACGTGCTCGTCCTCGAGGGCGCCGACGTCGGCCGTCAGCGCGGCCTGGGCCAGAGCGCCAAGGGGCTCCGTGAGCGGCGCCGGCAAACCTCGGTCGGCCGGCGGGATCGCGGCCAGGGACTCGGCCATGCGTCCCACCTCTTCGACACGCCCGATGGTCGGGTACGCGAACGTGCCGCCCAGCAGCCGGTACACCCCCGCCCGGGCAAGGGCGCGGGCGGCTTCCTGTTCCACTCCGGAGGCGTCTTGGCCCGACTCGGCAGCCGTCAAGGCGGGCGGTCTCATGGCCTCGGCGGAACGCCTGGACGCCCGAGAGGGGCCGGCGGTGGGCCCAGAGTCGACCCGGGTCATCGCGCGATCACCAGGGGGACCCAGGGCGCCCAGGCCTTGCGCGCGCCGACCTCGCGGTTCCCGCCCTCCCAGACGGCGAACGCGGCCACGGTCCGGTCGCCGGGCGCGAGCCGCGGCGCGTTGAGGTCGTCCGACGCCATCGGCCTCGTGATGACGACCCGCCAGACGCCGTCCTTCCACACACCCTTGCCGAGGGCGTGCTGGTCCGGCTTCACGGTCATGGAGCCCCATCCTTCCGCCATCTGGTCGAGCACCGGCGAGGCGCGGCCCCGGGAGATCGGGTTTTCGATCCCGAGCGCTCCGGAGTACGGGCGCGCGTCGGAGGCGCCGAGGACCTCGTCCGGATAGACGTCGGCCCAGGCGTTCGGATAGAGGTCGTGGACGGTGGGCGGGCCCGCGTCGATGTCGTGCTGGAAGGCGGCACGCCACTGCATGATGTTCACGCGGCCGCCGGGGTTGCCCATCATCGCCGACGGCGGCGCCCCCTTCGGGTCGACCGGCAGCTCGACGGCCACCTGGTCGCCGAAATTGTCGAGCACGATGCGGTCCGAGAGCGTGGCGTCCTTCCACTCGATCAGGAACGCGACCCACTGGCCGTTGTGGGCGGCGCGGACCGTCAGCTCGTGGACGGCGGCGTCGGGCTTCTGCGGCGCCGTCACCGTCTGCGCCAGCATGGCGACCCGGACGGGCCTCGCCTGCCTCCAGAGCCGGGCGTCGGGGTCGACGATCGGCCCGGAACCGGTGACGCGGGACACCGTCAGGGGCGCCTGCGCTTCC